>JAFLUE010000020.1 GCA_022508945.1 Oscillospiraceae bacterium | reverse complement strand
TTGAAATTTCGCAATGCTCTATTATGTAGTTCTGAACTTTTTCTACAAGCTGAAACTTGATTGATCGATATTACTCAAGCTCCTTTTTCATAGCTTCAATAAGCACATTGTTATCCTCGGTGTTTCTTACAGCCAGACGCAGATAATTTCTTCCGTTGGTCTTTGTCGTAAGCTCCTTTATAAGAATATTGTATTTTACCAAAAGCTTTTTAAGCAGCTCTTTCGGCGATATGCCTTCCTCAAGCTCGATCATAACGAAGTTTGCTTGAGATGGGATAACTCTGACTCCCTTTATCTTCGACAGCTCTGCTTCAAATCTCTTTCGTTCCGCCTTGATCTTAACAAGAGCCGCCGCGTAATCGTTTCTGTACTTTTCCTCTATCTGCATATAAAACTCGCCGAAGGAGTTTATGTTCCATATAGCGACGTCCTTCTTCATAATATCTATCGCGCGCGTATCGCCCGAAGCAAGAACGCCGAGCCTGAGTCCGGGTACTCCGTAGGACTTGGATATGCTCTTTACAACAAACAAGTGGGGATTAGCCGACAGAATATCCTGATCTATGATCGTGCTGTCCTCTTCATCCGCAAAGTCAACAAACGACTCGTCAACAACAAGCCTTATCCCCTTTTCTCCGCTCCATTTTATCAAGCGCAGCATATCGGATCTCGGAATATAGTTGCCGCTCGGATTATCGGGATTTATTACTATGAGGTTTTTTATCTGTTTATCCCCGAAGAACTCCATAAGGTCGTCGGCGGTGTACGCATAATCCTTGTTATCCGGCGTAAAGTCTACGGAGCTGTCCCTGTCATACCGATTCGGATATTCGTCGAAGGTCGGACGGACAAAGCCGACCTTTCCCTCCAAATGACCCATAAGCGATTTGATAAGCTCCGCCGCGCCGTTGCCTACAAGGATATTTTCCCGATGTACATTGAAGTTCTTCGCGGCAAGAAGGCTGTTTACCTGCATACCCGACGGATACTCCGAGATCAGCGTATCGAAATTCGCTCTCAGCTCGTCCTTCATTCTCTCGGGCGGGAAATAGGGATTTACCAAATAGCAGAAATCCAAAAGCTTCGGATAACGCCAATATCCGCCGTAACGGCTCTGTATAAGCCGTACACGTTCGTCCTCGTCGGGCGTAAATATCGACTCAGCGATATCCAAATCCTGGATATCGTCTATTTCATACCAGCTCTGACCGTCCAATCTTTTCGCCTTTATCCCCGGATCATCAAGCAGCGTTATAACACGCAGTACCTGCTCATAGTATTCATTCTGACCGAGAGCGGTCTGATAAGCGTTTAAAAACGGAACATAATGCGTTTCGGAAAAATGCTTGCTGAACTTATATAGGTTGACGGTCTTGTAATAGCTCTTGATCTCGTTGAACCTGAACTTCTTTCCGGGAACAAAGGCTTCGATGCTGTCGTCGTCGCTTAACTTGACACAAGTCCCGTCCATCCAGGATTCGTACTTATCGACCAGCGCGAGCGTTTCCCGCGGATCGTTCAGAAGCTCCTCAAGCACCGCGTCCTCAAAGATAAGGTCCGACTCCAAAAGCAGCGTGTCTTCTTTGCAGAGCCAGTCCTTTGCGAGCGCTAAGGAATAGATGTTGTTTGTTTTGTCATAGATAGGGTTGTTGATGTATACGATAGGCGTTTGTATATCGAGCGTTCCGATATAGTCCATCAGCTTCTTACCCTCATATCCGACCACAATGACGATTCGAGAGAGCCGCTGTTTGTCGATCTGATGAAGCATACGGTCGATCAGTGTCACTCCGTTTACCTTTACCATACACTTCGTATTATTACGTGTCAGCTCCTTCAGCCTTTTCCCCATTCCCGCCGCTAAAATCAGTGCCTGCATATCTTTTCTCTCCATTACCGAATATTCAATACAGCCTGTATATATCTTCAAGGCTGTGTATTCCGTATTTGCCGATGTCAAATCCGGTTGTATCACCCATCACTCTTCGATACCACTCCATAGTATCCCTGATATTCGGAGCGTCATAACCCAACACCCCCGCCAGCTCTTCAATAATCGCCAGACCATACGGAAAATCCGCCGTAAAATATCTTGAACCGAGATCGGGTATCCAGCCTCCGCTGACTCGCTTCATAGGGGACGGAAGACCGCGAAGGCTCTTGATGCTGCGGAGCTTTTTCGTCATTGCCTCTGCCGTATCGCTCTCGTAGTGAAGCTTCAGGGAGCGAACATTGCTGAGATCCAGCTTGTCCATAAGTTTGAGCATATTCTGAAGCTCCTCGTCACAAGCGATCAAAAGCTCTGATGACGCGTCGCTCCACTCTCCGTAAAAAAGCGGATTTCTGTCATAGACCTTCCCGTCCGTATAGTCCGCAAAAAGAGTACGAAGTCTTGCGGTATGGAGGATAGGATTGCTCGGGGTAAGAGTAACGCTGAGATAATTCGGAAGCGCGGTACATGGGATATCCCATATTCCGCTCATAAACTCCGCCAGCTCTTTTGTCCTGCTTTTCGGAATAGCCGCAAGAAACAGCTCGCTCCTAAGCCCCTCACAGCGGACCCGCTTTCCGTATTTTTCCAGTCTCGCTACAGACGGCACCCTCTGGATCCCGAACAGTGCCGCTCCCGCCTTCATGCACTCCCTAAAAGCAAATTCCGCGCCGCCCGTTCCCGGAATCACGCAAATGCTCATATCCTTATTTGCATAAGGCAGCAGCCTGTCGGCGATATCCTTTAGCCCGAACGCGGGATAAGTGACCATAATTATCCGACAGTTTCCAATAACAGCTCCGATATCACTGCTGACTTTGTTTATCCTGCCGACAGTAACCCTGTCAAACTCATCGACAGCCTCAAGAACTCCGTCATACAATTCGGGCTTGGAGCTATAGACATTTACCTTGTATCCCTTTGACGCGCATATACAGGCAAACTGTGTGCCGATATTCCCGCCGCCGATCACGGCAATGTCTGTATTATCGGGTGTATAGTCCATCAGGCTGTCCTTTCCGACCGTCAAACGCCTTTTTCGTTATCCGTTTTCGCTTCCTGCTTATAGTACGCATCAACATTATGCGCCGCCCTTTTGCTTTTCGGCGGCATACTCATATAATCCCCGTATATGCTTCTGAGATAGCCGTCGTAATTTCTTGGCGCGTTCATCTCTACTCCGTTGAACATGACCTTTTCGGGCGCACGGAAGTCCTTTTCGTCCATATTTCCGCCCACCGAAGACTGCCAGTTGACGATCGCGACTCTATGAGTATCGGCGTCTGCAAATTTCTGCGATTCATTTTCGATATGATCCACCAATTTATTGATCCCTATCATTTTTGCCAATGCCTTGTAGAAGAACTTCGGGATCATCTTCCAGTTTTTATGCTTTGCCTTAAAATTAGTTGTATACGAAATGACCATGTTTTTGCAAAACCGAATATGTTTGTGAAGCTTTCTCGCCTTTTTTTCATCATCCGGCACACGATCGACGGGGAATATGTCTATCCATATCCCGTGAACGGTATGATTGTCGTCCATTTTCGCTATTGTATTTGTATCACACAGCTTCAGGAAGGGATAGAAATACCCTTCGGTATTGTCTCTGCCGAGAAGCTCACAGCCCTCTATCGGGCATTTTTCAAAACAAGCCTTTATAAGCTTCTGATAATCCTCTCTCGGCATCATAACGTCAATATCGTCGTCCCAAGGAATAAAGCCCTCATGGCGAACAGCGCCGAGCAGCGTCCCATAGGTCAGCGCGTAGTGAAGATCATACTTATCACAAAACGAAATAAATTTTTTCAGAAGCTCAAACTCGATATTTTTTATTTCCTGTGGAGATAATCTGTCTTTATCCACTTTTCTGCCTCCAACATAATTTCGGTAATCAATAACCCGTTATTTTGTGAGCGCCGCTACAGCAATTCAAGGCTGTCGTCTCCGCTGAAATACCGTATGATCAAATCGCTGTCCTCATACTCGGTATATGGTCTGTTAGGGTCATAGAAGACAATGCTTTTATGGTGCGTTCCGCGCTCCTCGACAGGCGGAAGCGTCATATAATTCTTAAAGCCGGCGCTTATAACGCGGTCATACCCTTCAGGCACCCTTATTGTCGTATATTCAAAGGGCATGGATATGGTATTGACACAGTCCTCTGTTCTGAAAAGATGCTGACCCTTTAAAGTATACGGACTCGGGACCGCGGGCGAATCGATAAACTCGTGAGAGCCATTGTTCTGAAGCTTTGATATGCGCTCAAAAAGCGACCACAGCTTCTCCGGAGTAAACAGAGCGTTTATTATCCCGAACACCGCCTTTTTCAGTCCTTTTCTTTGGATATGTTTTACTTTTGTATTGATACAGTTATAGATATGAAGGTTCAGCTTTGCCTGTCTGAGTCTGCGCTTGTTGTTTTTAACATAATCAAAGGGATATATCTCTATAAAAGCGCCCTTGTTCCCCTTTGAATTTACCTCGTCGAATACTATCCCCGTAGTTCTCGCGTCACGGATACGCATTATCATATCAACGCCGTGGTCGGATACGCCATACTGGAAATCGACACAGTCCGCAAACTCGCTCTTGTCGCATTTTCTCAATACTTCAAAATCCTCCCTCACCATACCGATATCGATATCATCGTCCCACGGAATGAAGCCGCCGTGTCTTACCGCTCCGATAGCTGAGCCCCAAAGGACGAAATAAGTGATATTGTTTTTTTTGCAGGTACGCTCCAACGCGTCGAGAAGCTCTATTTCACACGCCCACAGCTTCTTTCGGTTCGAGGATACATGATAATCGCATATTGTTTCAGCGTCTAAATCAAATTTGTCCTTCATCTCAATTTTTTCCTTTCTTCCCTAACGAACGGAGCATTTCCAGCGACCTTTCCTTTCCATAAGCCGAAATTATCATAGCAATTCCGATACAAACCAGAACGCCAAGCGCCGCCGCTCTTGCCCACAGAAGATATCTGAAAACATAAGCCGTCACTGACGCGGATGAAATGATAATGACCGCGCCGATAAGATACGGTATTCCGATGACGAAAAATCCGCTTAATTTTCTTGAGATAACGGTATGAAGCAAAAAATACAGCAGATAGCTTACGAGCGTCGTATATGCCGCCGCGACATATCCGAACCTCGGAATAAACACGGCGTTCAGAATGATGTTTATTACGGCGGCGAGAGTTGTTCCGAGCGCGATATATTTTGTTTTTTCATAATAATATTCCATGACCGACGGGATACAATATGCCATGGCGAAAAAGCCCGAAACAAGCACAGGAAGCAAACAAACAAAAGACTCCGTGTATTTCTCCCCGCCGAGAAGCAAAATTATCTCCGGCGCCAAAAGCATTACTGCCGTTACGACTCCCGCGATAAGCAGCATAAAACAAGTCCCGACCGCCTTTATCGAGTTCTTGTTGTCCTCGCCCTTCATTTGCCTGAAGACCCATGGAGAATAAACAGTATCCAACGAACTCGCGGTTATCTGCACAAGCGAAAATATCGTATATGAAAAGCTGTATAAACCGGCCTGTGAGCTTCCGATCATGCTGTTTATCATAATTCTGTCAAACTGGAGAAGAAGTATCTGCGAAAGCCCGTGGGGAATGATCGGAAGACTTATTTTAAGACCGTATTTCCAGTATTCCTTATTTACCCTCGGCGGCGCTTTTTTTATTATTTTTATCGAGATATATACCGCCAGCAGCACATACGCCGCCGTACCTCCCAATATTCTGCCCATATACCTCTGACCGCTGAATACAGTGCATATCAGCAGGATAGACATACCTACGCTGAACAGAACATTAAATACAGACATTCCGAGGTATTCTTTATAATTGTAATCGAGCGCGATACGCGATTGATAAAGAATTACGAGTCCCGAACAGTAGCTGTATAACACAAGCAAAACTATACACGCGCCGTCTATTTTAAGAAGCCCGCCAAGCGGTTCTCCGAAAACAACAGCGGCAACAAGGAACACAAAAGCCGCTATTACCGGAAGTATCGCTATGGAAGAGGTATATTTATCTATCTCGCCCTCAAATTTGTATTTCGCGTTCTTGACGCTCGAATGAAGCGCGAGGCTGATAAAAATATACAGTATTCCCTCATACGCGAGAAAGGTATTATATATGCCAAAATCAGAGGTAGACAATAATCTGGCGAAGATCGGAACGGTAATAAACCCTATCCCTTTTATACAATAGTTTCCGATCATATAGCCAACACTCGCCTTGGCGGCGGTATTACCTTTGTTTTCACTCATAGGATCAGCTTAATATCCTTTCAATAATCACACTTGTCTCAAAGTCCGCGTAAACCGCTGTATTCCGATAATTATTCGCATACACGCGCAAATTGGTCCCGGAATCGGCTTTTCAGCGCGCTTAATCTTTCTGCTTCCCGATCCGATATATCCTCGTGTATGGTAAGTATCGCCTCCGCCACGGAGCGCGGCGTATAATCATCCGCGAAGGTTATAATATCCCCAAGCCCCGACTTTACAATGCTTTGTCCCTTTGTACTTACCACGGGAAGCCCGTAGGACATGTACGTAAGGATCTTTGAGGGGAACACATAATCTCCGAACTTTCCCTCTATCTGAGGGTTCAAAGCAATATCTGACGACGTCAGAAGCTTTTCATAATCATTATCATCGAGAACGCCGCAGTATTTACACGCCTCCCGTCCAAGCGCCCGATTTACCCTCGCCACTTCCGACAAAAACGCTTCCTTGTCCTTTGAGGCGATAGGACCGCATACATAAAGCACATAATTTTCGGGAAGATATTCCATACACTGAACCGCCATAAAGCCGCTTCCGCGTTCGCGGTCGACAAGCCCCGAAAAGACCAGCTTTACCGTTCCAGAAAAATCACGGCGTCTTATTGTTCCCTCATACGCGGAATAAGAGCCGTATGATATGATCCCCTCCGTTACGCCCAATTTCTCGCGCAGCACCTCGGACACTATCAAACTGTTATCATTTGTATATTTCAACAGCAGACGTTCCTTCCATTTCTTATATCCGCTTATCTCCCAAACCTGAGCGTATATCTCCTCGACCTCCAATACGATCTCGAACCGCCTTATGAATCTGGCGAGAAGCAGCGGGACAGCAAGCTCGTAGTTATGATAAACAATTACCTTATCGCCTTTTTTTGTTTCCGAGATGAGCTTGTTAAACAGCCAGAGCCTCGCGCGCAGAACGCGGGCTATGCGTTTTATTTTATTGTTTGCCTCACAGCTCGGCGGAAGGCATAAACGCACTCCGGGCCTTATATACTCGTCTGTTTCTTTATAGCGCGCTTTTCCTCGCACATTTATGTGTGAGGGCGAAATAATACACGCGTCCTTCCCGCAGCTTAATATCATATCGCATATAAAATCCATTTTTTTTGCCGCCGCAAGCGAATATGACCTTATCTGCCTGCCGCCGCGCAAAACGTCGTAAAAACCGACATACTTCACCTCGCGGTCGGAACGCTGTTTTCGCATTTTCTTATCAACCCTCCAAAAGGCTTTTATACACTTCCATATACGCGTCCAATTGTTTTTCCTTGCTGAAGGCTTTCGCGGAATATTCTTCGCACGATCTTCGATATTTTTCCTTGCCCTCCGATGTAATCCTTTCAATGGCTCTTACCACCGCGCCGACCCCGTCTTCCTCCTCCACAACTATCCCACAGCCCTCCCCGACAAGCTCGGGCGAAGCGGTGTTGTTGTATACTATAACGGGAGTGCCGCAGCTTATCGCCTCAGCCGTTACCATTCCGAAGGTCTCGTATTTTGTGGTATTCACGCATACGTCCGCGGCGGAATAGTACTCCGCAAGCTGTTCGGCATTGTCCGTATGGTCTATATGTATCACGTTTTCGGGTATGTCAAGCTTAGAGATATTTCTTCCCACAACCACTATCCTATAACTGTCGTCGAGCGCCTCGGATAATTTCAGCATTACTCCATAGCCCTTCTTCTCGCTGAGGTTTGCCGAGACCATAAGAACCATTTTCTTGTTTTCGATCCCGAACCGTTCTTTTACGGAAGAACCTCTCGGTTTAAAAATATCTCTGTCTGCCCAGTTGTTTATCTTAACGAGCCTATGCCCCGAAAGTATCGATTTTTCCGCCTCTTTCGTTATCCATTCCGAAACCCCGACCGCCAATAATTTCTCAACGCCGTCATACCATTTTTTCTTGTCCCTCAAACACTTTTTTGTACGGTCAAAAAAGTAAGTTCGGTTTACGTTATCTATATGTAAAAGCGGACATTTGCCGCAGGAGCTTTGCCATTTTTCACAGCCTGCCGGGACAAAATACGTGCATTTGCCCGTAAAAAACCAGCAGTCATGCAGCGTTATTACCGTGGCGATCTTTTCGTCAGCCAGATACTTAAACAACAGCGGAAGATTTATGTAGTTGCTGTGCAGATTCTCAAGGTGGACTATATCCGGCTTAAACTCCTTCATACGCCTTATAAAGCGCTTTGTGGACAGAAAGGAAAAATATCCCTGAAGTCCCGTAAGCCTTGAAAGAAGGGCGTGGAGCTTATGATCGAGGGTATTTCCGATACGATAGGAATTATGAAAGCCTCCGCTTTTTGACGAATGGGCAAATAAGACCGTGTGACCTTTATTCTCCGCGTATTCCGAAAGCTCGAGGGATAAGCGCCCTATACTGCCCGTGCCGCAGGTCTCATTTATCTGTACGATCCTCATCTTCCCTGTCCTCAATCTTTTCTGTGCCTCAGTCTCAGAAGCAGATCTATATTCACGTGCTTTTTGATAAAGTTCTTTGTATATTTAAGGATACGAAATCTCCATATATGCCAGGGCTTCGCGCCGTGGCTTCGCATAATCGTTTCGGTCTCTTTTCTTCTTTCCGACGAATAACTCGTAAATGTCAATCCGCCTATGGTGAAATATGCAAGCGTCGCGTCAACATATTTGAATTTCGCCCCCGCCTTTTCAAACCGAAGCAGTATATCGTAATCCATAGAGTATTTGTAATCCACATTAAAAACGCCGTACTTTTCATATGCGGCTTTAGCTACGAACGTTCCCTGATGGCTGATATTGACCTGCTTTGAAAAGGGAAAGCTCATGGACGGGACTTCGCGTATTTTCGCTCCGCTGTCCGTGTTCCAGAAGTAGATATTCCCACGATATACGTCAACATCAGGCTCGTATGCCTCTGCTACTGCCCGAAGCGCGCCCGCTTCCAATCCGTCGTCGGAATTTATGATACCTATGATTTCGCCCGTTGCGAGAGATATTCCTTTGTTGAACGCGTCGGAAATACCCTTGTCCGGCTCCGATATCCACGACGTTATTCCCTTATCGGCATAGCTTTTTATAATATCGAGCGTTTTGTCATTCGACGCGCCGTCTACAATGATGTATTCAACATTCTCATAGTCCTGGCTTATCACGCTCTGTATGGTTCTTTCCAAAGTCTTTTCCGAATTGAAGGTTATAGTCACGATCGATATTTTAGGCTGCATCTGAATTCCCGCTTTTAATGTTTTATTCTGTTTATAAACGGTCTTCCGTATGCCTGAGCTATCCCCGCGATGCGTACGCTCAGCGCGTTTGGAAGCGCCCGATATATTCCCGTTATTTTTTGTTTCCACCGCGGTCGGTCATCCTCCCACAGCGCTGTACTCTTCCATGGACTTAGCTCCTTATATTTCAGCCATTCGTTTACATATCTGTGCTGACAGCCCCTGATCCACGGGCGTTTGCTGAGAAATGATGTGGTAAAATGAATGATACTCGGGTCGTTTGCGGCGGCTTCGACCTGCTCCTCGCTGTAAAAACCCTCTGCGGGCTTTCGGTAGATCATCATTTCCCTATAGCTGAAATCATGATAGATAGTGACGGAATTGAACCGCGGGTCGATACAGCAGATATCATGCGTTAAAACGGCGTTCAGCGCCCCCTGGTCGCCCTGCTGGATCTTTCCTTTTTTACGGCTTATAAAGTCGAGCAGCCTTTCTTCGACATTTTGCTCTCTCCACCTGTCCAGATCGATGAGCATAACGCCGCTGTTGAACATAATATCGTTCGGCTGAAGACCGATGTTCGCACGGTAAGACCTGCTGAAAGCGTCCTTCGCCGCGCCGATGGTCTTTCCCTGAAGGTCAATGTTCCACAATCCACCTATCGACTTCTTTATGATTATATCACAGTCGAGATACAAGACCCGTCCCAATTCCCTCGGCAGGCTCCCCGCTACAAACAAACGCGCGTACTGGCTGAGACTTCCGCGGTCAACGGTGACCTTCATGCTAAGCACCTCGCTGATATCAAGACCTTTTATCCACACTGGCGTGGGTCGGTCATAGCTTTTGCAGACTTCTTCGATTTTTGCTTTGTTTTCTTGTGTGATACCGCTGTCGAGGACATAAACAGTGATCGAAGACATATCCCCGCTGTTTTCATACAGGCTGACCAAGCTTACCCCGAGTATCTCGGCGAAGCGGTCGTCGGAAGCATATACAATGTGAGCCTCGCTCGCATTCCAACTGCACATTTACACCACCCACCCCTTTTTAACAAACAGCAGCCTTATCTTTACCACAAGGTCTTTCTCCGTCACGTTCGATGCCAATTTATCGACTGATATTTCGCCGAGATCGAAATTTCTCCGTTACATTCTCTTTTTCAGATCATCGGCTATTTCCTTCTCAAGCTCCGCGGCTTTTGACCTGTCGTCCGCCGTAACGCTTATATAGACCTTGAGCTTCGGCTCTGTTCCGCTCGGACGTATTACGACGGAGCTTCCTCCCTCAAGCCGATACTTCAGCACATCGGACTTCGGAAGACCGTCTACCCCAACGCCGTAATCCAGACAATTTTCGACTTTCTTTCCGCCTATTTCATCGATTCCGTTTCTGAAGCCCGCCATTATCGCTTCCATTTTCTGCATACCCGCAGAGCCGTCAAACTCATAGCTGTGCAGGGTATTCATGCTGTAGCCAAAGGTTTTATACAGCTCGTCCAGCTTTTGCAGAAGGCTTATGTTCCTTTCCTTATAATATGCAAACATCTCGCATATCATAAACGCCGCGTTTACCGCGTCCTTATCTCTGACATAGCTTCCCGTCAGATAGCCGTAGGATTCCTCAAAGCCGCAGATATAGTCCTTTTCGCGGTTTTCCTTTTCCAGTCCGCCTATTACCTCGCCTATAAACTTGAATCCCGTAAGCACATTGACCGTTTTAACGCCGTAATGCTCCGCGATCTTTTCCGCCAGATCCGATGTGACGATGGTCTTTACAAACACAGGGCTTTTGGGCATTGTGTTGTTTTTTATCCTTTGCGCGCAGATGAAATCCAGCAAAAGAAGCCCCGTCTCATTACCCGTAAGCAGACGATATCCGTCCTCGCTCTTCACCGCGATACCGCAGCGGTCACAGTCAGGATCCGTAGCCAACAGCAGATCCGCTCCGACTTTTTCGCAATACTTAAGTCCAAGCTCCATAGCCTCCCTTATCTCGGGATTCGGATACGGACAGGTCGGAAAATTTCCGTCGGGCTGTTCCTGCTCGGAAACAACGGTGATGTTTGTAAAGCCCGATTCTTTCAGTATCCTCGTAACAGGCTTAAGTCCCGTTCCGTTAAGCGGGCTGTATACCACAGCGACATTTCGGTCGATCTCTTCCTTTAGAACGCTCTGAGCCTTGACCTCGTCAATAAACGCGGTATAAACGTCTTCGCCGATATATTCGATATCTTTGCTTTCAAGAAATTCCCGGAAGCTTCCGCTTTTTACGCCTTCAAATATATCGACGCTTTTTATCTCTTCCAAAATTTCCGCGGCTGCCTCGGTCGTTATCTGACATCCGTCCGCCCCGTATACCTTATACCCGTTGTATTTTGCGGGATTGTGGCTTGCGGTTATCATAACGCCCGCGGAACACTTCAACGCCCTGACCGCATAAGACAGGCAGGGCGTAGGCATCAGCCGCGGATAAATATATGCCTTTATCCCGTTAGCCGCGAAAACCGCGCTCGCGGTCTCGCTGAAGACATCGGATAAAATACGGCTGTCAAAGCTCACCGCGACACGGGGAGCATCAGCGAAATTACGGTTTATATAATTTGCCAGCCCCTGTGAAGCCTTAGCGACTGTATATACATTCATACGGTTCGTTCCCGCGCCGATAACTCCGCGCAGTCCGCCTGTTCCGAAGCTCAGATCGCGGTAAAACGCGTCCTCGACCGCCGCCTCGTCCATTTTTTTTAGCTCCTCGGACAAAGCCTCGGCGTTATTAAGCCAGCGCTCGTATTCATTTCTTATCTCAGAAGTTGTTCTCATATTTTTTCCTCCCAAACTTCCCCGCTCAACAGCACACGTTCAGAAACTGAGCTTTTCCGTGCAGCATAAGCTCCATACTGTCTGCGGGGACAAAAATACAGTCGCCCTTAAAGAAATTGAGCATAAAATCCGTTCCAAAGATAACGCCGCAGCCGTCCGTACAGAGCAGCGCGTGGAAGCTGTTTTTGTCGGTCTTAAAGCTCGTCAGCTCCCTATGGATCTCCGTATTGAAAAGCAGCCTCTCCACCTGAAAGTATTTGCATCTGGTCAGAAGCTCGCTCGCGCAGCCGTTCCGATATTTCAAAACACGCATCGGCTGCCGCGGAGAGGCGCTCGAACTCAGATTCGCGACGTCCATCGCCTTGTCGATATGAAGCTCGCGCGGTTTTCCGTCTTTATCAACGCGCCCGTAGTCATAAAGCCTATAGGTCAGGTTGCTGTTTTGCTGTATCTCAGCTACAATTACGCCTGCGCCGATAGCGTGGACCGTTCCCGCTTCAATAAAAAACAGATCGTCCTTATGAACAGGCACGTGGTTGAGATATCGGTCGATCGTTTCCTTTTTGATCGCCGTTCTTACGCGGCTCGCGGTTATATCCTGCTTAAAACCGTAAACAAGCTCCGCGCCCTTTTTTGCCTGTAAGACATACCACATCTCTGTCTTTCCAAGCGACCCGTTCTCGTTTTCTTTTGCGTAGGAATCGTTCGGGTGTACCTGAAGCGACAAGTCCTTATTCGCGTCGATAAGCTTTATCAATATCGGAAGCTCGGGTCTCCCTTCCGTTACGGCAAGGGTATGTGTCCCCAAATACTCCGGATTCTCCCTCAGAACATCGGACAACAGCCTGCCCTTATAGATCCCGCTCGCGACTGTGCTGACGCCGTCGGGGTGTGTGGAACATTCCCACGTCTCCGCAAGAGGAGACATTTCTATCCCTTTCGCAAAGTCATCATTCAATCGGCTGCCGCCCCAGAGATAGTCCTTTGCGGCAGGCTTCAGTAAAAACGGCTTATTTCCCATAATCACAATTCCAACTCGTATTTGTGTTTATCCTTTACGCTTATCTCACTGCCTAACTGAACCTCTATGAGCTGAAGCTCTGTATCGGCGATAACGGTATGCTTACAGCCCGCCGCCATGGCTATAACATCTCCCGCGCTTACGGGCTGTTCCATTCCGTCTACGATCGTTCTGCCCGAGCCGGAAACAACTGTCCATACCTCGTCTCGTTTTTCGTGGCTGTGGTAGTTCATACAGTGTCCCGACCTCAGCGTGACCTTTACTGTCATGCTGTCCTCTTCTATATCCAGTACCTGGAAGTTCCCCCAGGATTTTTCGGCGAACATGACCTGATTGTCAATAGCGTCAACATACGGCTTGATGTGGCTGCTTTGCTCCTTGTCCGAAACCAGAATACCCTCCGGACTCGCGGATATAACAACGTCCCTAAGCCCCACAGCGAGAATAGGTATCCCCAGTTCATTTATCGCATGGACATTTTTACAGTCTTCACTGAACCGAACATCGCCGACCGCGTTTTCCTCCATCGCCTCAGTGAGGGTATTCCATGTACCCATGTCCTTCCACTCGCCGTTGAACCTAAGCACGGCGATGTCGGATTCGCGCTCCGCCACGGCGTAATCAAATGATATATTCTCCAAAGTATCATACTTCGCGAACAGCTCCGCATAATCTGCAAAATCTATAAGCTCATGGGCGCGGTCAAGAACATATGAGATCTTATAAGCGAATACTCCGCCGTTCCACATACCGCCACGATCTATATATTGCCACGCGTTTGGCATATCGGGTTTTTCCTTGAACATTGAGACCCGAGAGACCTCCGCCGTATCGGTCGGGATAATATATCCGTATTTCTCGCTCGGATATGTCGGCTTTATGCCCATAAGGACTAAATTCGCCTCTCCGCTCCCCGCAAGCTCCCACAGTCTTCTGACCGCCTCAAAATAATCATCGTTTACATACGGGTCTACCGGACACACAACGACCGCCTCGTCCTCGCTTACGCCCTGTACATCGTGAAGATACGCCGTCGCAAGCGCTATCGCGGGAAAGGTATCCCGTCTGCAAGGCTCGACCGAAATACCTACATCCTCCCCTAACTGATTGTGAATGGTAGATACCTGGGATTTGCTCGTCGCGACGGTTATCATACAGTTCGGATCAACCGCCTTTAGCTGACGGTAAACGCGCTGTACCATAGATTCATAGCCGCTGTCCGATTCGCTGTCAGTCAGCTCCGCGCCATCGGGCTTTTTGAAAAATTTAATGAACTGTTTGCTTCTGATATCGTTGCTTAAAGGCCATAACCGTTTTCCGGAGCCTCCGGAAAGAAGAATAACGTTCATATCATTTACCTTTCAACTCTTACGGGATTGTTCAGGAAGTCCTCATAGCTCAGCCTCAAACCCTCTTCAAGCTCCGTTTTATATGTCCAGCCGAGCTTCTTCGCCTTACTTACGTCCAAAAGCTTTCGCGGAGTGCCGTTAGGCTTAGTGGTGTCCCATTCGATGCGTCCCTTATAGCCTACCACCTTCGCGACAAGCTCCGTAAGCTCCTTTATCGTCAGCTCCTTGCCTGTTCCGGCGTTGACGGTCTCCGACCCGCTGTAGGTATTCATCAAAAGCACACACAGATTTGCAAGATCGTCCACGTACAAAAACTCGCGAAGCGGCGTTCCGTCGCCCCAACACACCGTTGTTTCCTTGTTTTCGACCTTAGCCTCATGAAAACGGCGGATCAAAGCGGGGATAACATGGCTGTTGTTCGGGTGATAATTGTCGTTGGGACCGTAAAGATTTGTCGGCATCACCGATATGTAATCCGTGCCGTACTGACCGTTCAGATACTCACAGTATTTCAGCCCGCTTATCTTCGCAAGCGCGTATGCCTCGTTTGTCTGCTCCAGAGAAGATGTCAGCAGGCAGGATTCTGGCATCGGTTGAGGCGCAAGACGCGGATAAATACATGACGAGCCTAAGAATTCCAGCTTCTTGCAGCCGTTTTGCCAAGCACTGTGTATAACATTCATCTCAAGTATCATATTTTCATACATAAAGTCCGCCTTTGCAACGGCGTTTCCCATGATGCCGCCGACCTTCGCCGCCGCCAGAAAAACATATTCCGGCTTTTCGGCGGCAAAAAATGCTTCGACCTTCTCCTGTCTGGTAAGATCCAGCTCCGAATGGGTTCTCGTAACGATATTCGTATATCCCTGCCGATTCAGCTCGCGGATAATGGCAGAGCCTACCATTCCCCTGTGACCGGCCACATAGATCTTAGAATCTTTTTCCATAATAGTTTACCCCGCAAAGATGTCCTTCGGCGCCCGCCGTTTATCCGTATATAGGATAATGAGCTTTATGCGCTTCAGATCTTATTGATATAGTATTCTCCCGCGGCTCATCACCGCATATTCAACCACCCTAAATTATATCACAAAATATGAATAAAGTCAAGACTATTACTAAAATATACATCGGTTCGGCTATAAATTGTAAATTACGACAGCATTGCCGCAAATGCTTTCATTTTCATCAGTCTATCTGATATTATTATGCTGTTATACAAAAAACGCGTTCGTAAAACCCAAACGCGTTTGAAACATATTATTCGCTTTCCATTATCTGAAGCTGTAGAGCTGAACCTGCTCAAAGCCGTCCAAAAGCTCATTTGACATTGTAAACGCCATATCGACTCCCCGCGCAACACACTCAATAGGGTTCTCCGCGATAAAGCACGGAGCGCCGACCCTGTCCGAAACAAGCTCCGTAAGCCCGCCGAGAAGCGCCCCGCCTCCCGTAAGCAATATCCCGTTTGATAAAATATCGCCTACAAGCTCGGGCGGCGTTGATTCAAGCACAAGCTTTATCTGCTCTACGATCTCCATTGCGTTTTCGTGCAGCGCCTCATAAAGGTCCTTATCGCTTATCTCAACACTCTCGGGAAGCCCTTTGAGAAGATGTCTTCCGCGAATTATCATTTTCCTTTCGCCTGTGGGATTATATACATTCGCAAGCTCTATTTTGGCTTTTTCAGCGGTCTTTTCTCCGATCAGTATTTTGTATTTCTGCGTAACATAGCGAACGATCGCCGCGTCAAGCTTGTTTCCCGCCATTTTTACCGAGCGCGACTGAACGATACCGTTAAACGAAACTATAGCAACGTCTGACGTTCCTCCGCCAATATCAACGACCATCGTCCCGCTCGGCTTCGAGATGTCTATACCCGCTCCGATAAGCGCGGCGATAGGCTCTTCGATGAGATATACCTTTCTCGCGCCCGCCGAAAGCGCCGCCTCTACGACCGCCCTTCTCTCAACGTCCGTAACCGAACTCGGCACACAAAGCACTATCCTCGGCTTTACCATAAAGCCGCCGTTTACCATGTTTATAAACTCTTTTATCATAGCCTGAGTCATGTCGTTGTCGGAAACAACTCCGTCCTTAAGCGGTCTTACCGCTACGATGTACTCGGGCGTTCTTCCTATCATTTTGTACGCTTCCTTACCGACAGCAACGACCGCTTTTTTCTTGCGGTCATACGCCACGACCGACGGCTCGTTCAGAACGATGCCTTTTCCGGATATTGTGATTATTATATTTGCCGTTCCCAGATCTATTCCGATATCAAGTGCCATATTTATTCTCCAAACTTTTCTTTAATATTTTCGCTTTTTTACCTTCATTTATTCGTTCATCTTATCAACTTGCCGAAAGGGCTGCTCTGAGGCTGTGAAGAAGTCATTGGATATAAGGAAGCCGTGCCACGGCTAACCCTAAAAGCTGCCATGGTGCGGCTGACGAAGTAGGCGATGGCTTATAAACAGAGTTCACTCATCATGAAACCAGCGCTTCTTTTTTCCCATAATTTCCCTAACCATTTCGGGCATAACGACCTTCCGCATCTGCTCAACTCTGCCGTAAAGCTCGTTTAAATGGGCGCTGCTGTTAAGGCTCTTGCTCTTGGAAACTCTCGCGAAGCGCGGCGCGACCTTTTGCGAGACAAGCTCCGAGAATATCGCCACACATTTTGAACAGCTACACGCGTTGAATCTGTCGAGTATCTCCGGCGCTTCAAGCTTTATCGCAAGCTCCGAAATGTTCACGATCTCAACATCATCACTGTTTTCAAGGCGCATGGGCTGGGAATTCTGCTTCATCAGCTTTGAAAGCGGCTCCTTTCCGCGAAGCTGACGCGGAACAGCGCCATTTGCTCCCAAAGCCGCAAGGTTTATCTCCGCCTTTTTTTCAACAAGCCGCATCACCTGCGGCGTTTTGCTTGAAACAGACTTTTCGGCTATATTGCGCGTTTTCGATGATTTTTTTGATTTCCCGTTTTTTGGATTCTGCGCCTTAGTCATTTTCATCAACCTTCTTGGACTTACCCTTTATATGCGGCTCGATAAGCTCGCCGACAAATTTGTTGAACTCGACCGCTCCCTTTGACTTTGGAGAAAACGTGATTATACTCTCGCCGTGTGCGGGCGCTTCGGATATTGCTATGCTCGCGCTGATCTTCGTTTTGAATATTTTGGTCTGAAGCTGCTCGGCAATGACCTGTGCAAGCTCCTCGACCTCTTTTGTAAGCAGCAGGCGTCCGTTATATTTATTCAGCAGTATCCCTCTTACACAAAGCGATTTATTGTAGTATTTCTTGACTGCGAAGATCGTCTGCTTCAACTGTGCTATTCCCTGAAGCGAAAGTATCTCGCACAGCATCGGTATTATCAGCTCGTCCGACGCCGTATATGCGTTTATCGTAAGGACCGACAGTGCTGGCGGCGTATCGAGGATTATATAATCATAATTTTTCTTTATATAGTTCAACTGTTCGCGAAGAACGTATTCTCTCCCCACTCCCGTCATTTCAAGCTCCAGACCGGAAAGCAGGATATTTGACGGAACAACGTCGCACGTGACCCCATGTATCACAGCGTCCTGTATATCGCAGTTATCCTTCAGCACATCGTAAATAGTAAACTTTTCGTCCGTCTCCGCGCCAAGGCTGAAGCTCAGATTTCCCTGGGGGTCGAGATCGACCGCCAAAACCTTATATCCTCTTTTTGCCAGTCCCCCGCAGATAGCCGCACAGGTCGTGGTTTTCCCCACGCCGCCCTTCTGATTTGTAACAGCAATTATCTTAGCCAAGTTTTTGCCCTCCAAATTTATATATCCTTAAGGCAATACCGCACAAAACCGCCTTACGGCATTGTGCGCGTCTTGCTTGTACGCATTATGCGCTGCGCGCAAAACGCTTTTCCGCCATTTTGATAAAAACTCTTTGACTTACACCGATAAGCCTTCGTCATTTTTTGACAAGCGTTTTGACGAAGTCATAATGCGCTGACAGAAAATCCGACTTCACAATACCGCACATGATCTTTGTGCGGTATTGCCTTAAACAGATAAATCCGCTCCGCAAATGCAGAGCCTTTTCACACAGCCTTTGGCTTCGGGCTGTGTGAATAACTCTGATCCACCGCGGAACGGTGCTTTGAATTTGAATTAATACCCCTCGGGATCTCTGTACTCGTCGTTTTCGCTGTCCTCGGGAACATAGATGTGGTAGTTGTTCTTTCCGTTTTTCTTTACGAAGTACATCGCCGTATCGGAGAACGAGATAAGCTCGTTTACGTCTGTCGTGTGGTCGGGACAATATGTTATTCCGATAGACACCTTTACATTCAGCATAACGCCGTCGCTCGAGGTATAACCCATAAAGAACTCGTCTATCATATCCATAGCGATCTGTTCGGAGTTTTCAACGTCCTCCTGGTTTGTAATGCACATTACAAACTCGTCGCCGCCGAAGCGTCCCGCAAAGCCGCCTCTGTCATCGACCTTCTTTCGGATTGTATCCGCGACAAACTTTATTACCTCGTCACCAACGGAGTGTCCGAAACGGTCGTTTATAAACTTGAAGTCATCGACGTCGAGGAACATGACCGCAATCTTTTTCGGACCTCTGCGGTCAAGCTCGGTCGCGAGCATTGTCGTAAATGTACTTCTGTTATATAGCTGGGAGAGGAAGTCGATAGACGCGCGCTCCGAAAGCTGAAGCTCGAGATTCTTTTCGTTGTCGATATCGGTCATAACGCCGATTACTCTGAGAAGCTCGCCCGTACGGTCGGTAATACAGTTTGCGCGAAGCGAAACCCATACCATTGAGCCTGTCTTGGCTCTGATCTGATACTGTGCGCTGTAGCCCTTCTGACCCTTAAGCATCGCGCTTATGTCGCGCTTATACTTATCCGCATCCTCGGGAGTCATAAGTCCGTCAAGGAAGCGTCCGTTTGAAAGCGTAGCTCCCTCCGGCTTCAGGTCAAACTTCGCCAAAGCGTTATCGGAAATATACATTCTCTCCTTATGGAAATCCCACTCGAAAAGCATATTGTCCGAAAGCTTCGCGATCGTTCTGTAGCGGTCGCTGTTTATCGCGATCTCATCGAGGAAGTCGTTAAAGGAACTCTGAATGCTTCCAAGCTCGCTCTTGTGGTTCTTTACATCAAAGCGCATCGCCGAGAACCCTTCCTCCGCGTCGATGCTGTTCATAGTCTTTATCATGTCGCGCATATTGCCGAGAATCCTGCTGATGATCATGACCCCGATCAGGCAGCACACAACAACAAGCACCAACAGCGCCCCGAGTGAGATCATTGACGAGGGCGAAAGTCCCGCCGAACCTTCCATAATACCTATCCAGCGCCAGCTTGTAACATTCGGGATTATTCCGCAAACATATGAATACGATCCCGTCGTTCCGTTCTTAACGCTCTCTGAAATATTTGAAGACGTAACGCTCGTACTTGAATCAAAAAATCTCGAAAGCTTATCCATAATGGATCTGTCGAGCTGAGCAGCCTTCATCGTAAGACCGTTTCCCTCAAAGTTTATGGTATTGCCTTCGCTGTCTATAAGCACGAGGCGAGCTCTATCTCCGTCGGTATAGGTTCCCATAAGAGCCTCCCTCAAAAGCTCTCCCTTCGGGGAAACCACAACAACGACGTATCCTGCCGGCTTTGCGTTTACAGTGATCTCATGGGAAACAAAAAACGCGTCCGTATCGTATTTATCCCACGACAAGAGCGTAGAGACCGATGGCATTGTATCCATATAATGCTCAAAAGTCACATTTCCGACGCCTGTAGCGGAGGAAATGACCGTTCCGTTTGAGTCAAGCACCAACACATCAAGGATACCGTTGTCGCCCTCCGCAAAATTCTGAACCGTCTTATCCGCGGCCTTTTCGTCGCCGCTGACTGCGTTTATCACAACATCAAGCTTCGCAAGAGTATTTGCGTCGGAGGTATACTTTGTAAACAAAGTTCCGAGCGAGCTGGCTTTTGCGAGCGAACCGTCCTGAAACTCACTTTCAACTATGCTGTTGTTATATCCGACCGATGAGAAAACACCGACCGCGGCTATGATAAGAGCCGGCACTATCGCGAATATGACCAGCACAGCGATAAGAGAATATTTCATTGTAGTTCTTTTCATCCTTATTCCCCCTAATGACGATTAAATTTATAAAAACACATAAGTGTGAAAGTTTTACCAAACCAAATACTCGGGAAATCCCGGGCTAAAGCCTTCTTAGTTCTTCTATTTCTTCTTCCTTCTGGCGAAGCCTGCTTTGGATCTTCATAATAAACCTGCCTATCAGATCCTCCTGAGCCGCCGTAAGCCCCTGGAACGCACAGCCATAGCCAATTATATTCCCGTCCTCGCCGTGCTGAACCCTGAGGATCTTAGCCTCTGACATCAGATCCTCTCCCGCAAGCTCAACCTCCAGACATATCACATCGAGCTTTTCAAACTCCATATGCTCGCAGGTTATAAAAACTCCGCCGACGTTTATGTCCAGGACCTTTATCCTCGCCGGAACATCAAGGCGCTCTGTATTTTCGCCTCTTATATAATACAATATCCGGCCTAACTCATCGACCTTTACCTTGAAATATCTGCGGCGCTCCTGAAGGACCTGTGAATCATTGTTCCTGAGGATCCTTATATTAAGCTGGCTATCGATAGACATCGTCACCGCGCCCGTATATTTTATGCGGTCGTTTCCTTTTGTCGTAGTAACAACGGAAACAATCTTGTTATAATCAAGCTCCGGCAGGTTTCTGCCTTTAATCATAACGATACTGTCCTCGTCGCTCATGCTTTTGGGAAGCACGAAATTCTTATCCACTTCGAGGATACGCACATTTTTATCGTCAAGTACTTCGACTTTAATTACTTTTCCACCGAGAATCAACAGCACCAAACTCCTTATTTGTGAAGTCGGATGTATGTACACCACTTGTAATAAAACACTTGTTAAAAAAACAAAATAATCCTTTTAATATTATACAATATCCCTCAAAATAAATCAAGAGCTATTGCAAATTTTATAAACATTATACA
>JAFLUE010000002.1 GCA_022508945.1 Oscillospiraceae bacterium | reverse complement strand
CGGCTGCATTTTGAAATTTCGCAATGCTCTATTATGTAGTTCTGAACTTTTTCTATAAGCTGGGGAAGCTTTCTTCAGAAAGCTTCCCCTTAAACTCATAACTCAAAGACTTTTTGTATATTAAACCTCAACGTCCGCCGAATAATCCACTCCGTCGATACCGAATCCGAACAGCGCGTAGAAATCCTTCCAATAGCCGTCGATATCGGTAAATTCCTTGAAGTTGTCCTGGTTAAGCCCTTGCCATATCTCCGCTACCTCGTTCTGGATCTCGGGCTTCATTTCGAGATCGTCCATACGTATCCTGCCCTCGTCATCGAGATTGAGCTTGTTTTCGGAGATCTCCGCAAAAAGCCTCTGCATTTGTTCAATACAGCCCTCGTGGGTACCGTGCTTTTTCATGACCTTGTACAAAATAGCTACATAAAGCGGAACTATCGGGATAGCCGCGCTCGACTGCGTAACAAGCGCCTTGTTTACGGAAATGTATGCGCGAAAACCCTTATCGGCGATCTTGCGAGAGCTTTCGAGCAAGTCCGCCTTGGCTCTGCCGATGCTGCCCTCGTAGTACATGGGGTGGGTGATCTTCGGACCGATATATGAGTATGCGAGCGTTACGGCGTTTTCCTCGATCGCGTCCGCCTCTTTGAGCGCGTCTATCCACATTTCCCAGTCCTCTCCGCCCATGACCTTTACGGTGGCTTCGATCTCCTCGTCGGTCGCGGGTTCTATAGTGACTTCGGAAACGGTGTTGTTTCTGAGGTCGATAGTCTTGTTTGTATAAGCCTCGCCCGTTGTTTTAAGCACGCTTTTGTATACCGTTTCGCCGACCGTTCTTCTCGGAGCGGCGAGCGAATATACTACCATATCTACCTTTCCCAAGTCCGACTTTATGATGTCGATGATCTCCTTTTTGCATTCCTCCGAATAAGCGTCGCCGTTTATTGTCTTTGCGTAAAGTCCTTCCTCGGCGGCGAATTTTTCAAACGCCATGGTATTGTACCAGCCCGAGGTTCCCGTTTTGCTGCCCGAGCCGGGCTTGTCGAACATTACGCCGAGCGTTGCCGCGCCCATTCCGAACGCCGTGGAGATACGTGAAGCAAGACCGTAACCCATTGACGAGCCGATAACAAGCACCTTCTTCGCGCAAAACCCGCTCATTTTTCCCTTTGACTTTACATAGTCGATCTGCTCTTTTACAGCCGCCTCACAGCCCACAGGATGAGCCGTTGTGCAGATAAATCCGCGAACCTTTGGTTCAACTACCATATTTCTACCTCCAATATTTTATTCACTTATCAAATTTTACCACGAATTGAGAAAATTGTCAAGACGAAAGTCCGTTATTCACTCCTGCCTTTAAGATAATCCCTAAGCTCATTCAGCCATTCCGGCAGCGGTTCGGCTTTGGTATAAGCATACCGTTTTTGTATTCGGCTTTCTCGGTGAAGCCGTTTTCATTGTCGAAAAAGCGAACCTCATTACAATACGGAAGAATTTTAGCCAAGTCTTCAAAGCGTTTTGCATACCTGCGCCGAACATCTTCCGAAGGAATATCGTGTCCGCCTTTTTCGACCCTGTTTTTTATTCGCTTGATGCTTTCGTTCGCCGAACTTACGCCAACATAATAAAGCCGTATAACATAACCCGAATCGCGTGCGTTTTGTATCGTTTTGAGGGTTCGTACTCCCGAGAGCGTTGTTTCCTGAGTAAAATTTATGCCTTTTTTCAGACAGTCGGAAATTAGCTTTATGGCTGCCTTTCCGCCGATTATTTTATCGCCGCCTTTTTGTGAGGTTATCTTATCGGTGTCAATAATTATTCCCAGGTCGGAGTTTTCAGCGGACAGGACGCCCGACAGGCTGCTTTTTCCTACGCCGTCTACTCCGCCTATGACAGTAAAAGTTTTCAAGACTCGACCTCCGAATATTTCAGTTTTTATTACCACCCTGATTTTTTCTGTAAGCGAGGTAGCTTTCGAGAATGATAGCCGCCGCCGCTTGGTCAAGCGCCTCCTTGCGTTTTTTTCCGCGCTTGTTGTTTTCGTTCATAATAGAGATCGCCGAAACGGTCGTAGAGCGCTCGTCCCACATAACGACCTCGATCCCCGAGGCTTCCTTGAGCTTTTCGGCAAACAGTCTGCATTTTTCCGAGCGAGGACCTCTTGTGCCGTTCATATTTATCGGATCGCCTACAACGATAAGCTCTGCGCCGTTTTTCTCAGCATTTTCTGCAACAAGAGCAATGCATTTGTCAAAATCCTTTTCAAAAACCGTCATAAGCGGCGAGGCCAATATCTCGCCCTTATCGCTTATTGCAAGCCCCGTTCGGCTGTCTCCGTAATCCACCGCTAAAATCCTCAATAAGATCACCCCTTTAGAAGTTAGAAATCAGAGATAAGAAGTTAGAATTAGAGGTCGTCTGCCGAGTGTATTTCGTTTATGATAACGTAGTCTGATCTCTTAATTTCTAACATCTAACCTCAAACCGCGCAAGTCCCGTGCGGCTGTCGCCATAATCAACTGCCGGTATACGCAAATTATTCACCTTCTGTAAAAGAATGTTTACAAATCCGCTGTATTTTGTAATATATTTTTCCTCATAATAACTATATTTCTTATTCTAACATAATTTTTTGCCTTTGTCAAGGAAAAAGCCCTTGAAAATTCAGAATAAAAGTGTTATAATAAAAATGTATATCAATGAGTATGGAGGCAGTTTGATTTGAACAGTTCCGCTGTAGAATTAATAATGTGGCTTTCGGGACAGGGCGACGTGTTTAGGGTCATAATTTCGGTTTTCTCCACACTGATCGTAATTTTTGTATGCTTTCCCGTTCATGAATGCGCCCACGCTCTTGCGGCAAAGCTCTGCGGCGACGACACCGCCGAACGCGAGGGAAGAGTAACGCTCAACCCCTTTGCTCATATAGACCCGATTGGCGCGCTTACGATATTTATATGCCGTATAGGCTACGCAAAGCCTACGCCCGTAAACCTCGGACGCTGTAAAAAGGTATCCATGAGAACGGCAAATGTTCTTATTTCGCTTGCGGGTCCGTTTTCAAACCTCATAATGTCGTTTATTCTGCTTATTCCGTACAGGCTGATCGAGATCCAATATATCAAAGCGCTTTATGATCCCACGATGTTTCAACAGGCGCAGGTGCTTTACTGGGCGGCGCTGGCGCTGCACTTTGCCGCGGAGATAAATGTATTTCTGATGATATTCAATCTTATTCCCATTCCGCCGTTTGACGGATATCACGTTCTCGCTTCTTTTCTTCCGACAAAGGCGCTGTATTTTATGGAGCGAAACGGGAGAATGATACAGATAATCATGCTTTTGCTTCTTTTCTCGAATGCCCTGAGCATTCCGCTCGGTTTTCTGACAGACGCGGTTATGGGCTTCTTATATTTTCCGCTGAGTTTTATAGGTTAGTTATGGTTGAGCTTAATTTTAAACTTGAGATATTTGAGGGTCCGCTCGATCTGCTGTTGTCGCTTATTCAGAAGCATAAATTAAATATTCAGGATATTGAGATCTCGGTATTGCTGGATCAGTTTCTGATCTATCTTGAAAGAATGACCGAGGCGGATATCGAGGTAACGTCCGAGTTTCTCGAAATGGCGGCACGGCTTATCCTCATAAAATCCGCCGCGCTGCTTCCGAAGGAAGAAGCCGAGAAGATGAAAATAGAGCTTCAGGGCGCGCTTATCGAATACGCGCTCTGTAAGACAATGGCGGAAAAGCTTAAAAACAGGTGGTGCGGAAGCGATGTTTTTGTTCGCAAGCCCATGGAGATCGAGGTCGATTCGGCATACCGCAGGACCCACCAGCCCGAGGAAATAACCTACGCCTACGGCGCGGTTTCCGAGCGCGCGAGGAGAAAAGAAGAAGCGCCGCGGTCGGTCGCGCCCATTGTCGCAAAGCCGTTTGTAACGGTTTTCACAGGCATAGTGAAGGTGCTTAAAGCGCTTCGTTTAAACAAAACAGTGAGGCTGTCCGAGATATATGAGGGACACACACGCTCACAGCGTGTCTCGATTTTCCTCGCGATCTTGGAGCTTTCAAAGTCGGGGAGGGTATTTATCTCCGAGGACGGCGACAGCATAAGTCTGATCGTAAACAAGGACGCGGGTGTGAATAATACGCAGCCGGGCGATGCGGTCGCTGACAGCTTGGCTTGAAATAAATAAGGAGCGGAAATGAAATTTTCGGAAGGAATGGCGGCGGTAGAAGCGGTTTTGTTTGCCGTGGGAGAACCGATCGAGCTTGATAAGCTTGCTCAGGCATGTGAGCTTGAGGAAGAACTGGCGGTTCGCGTTATAGAGCGGCTCAACGACCGCTACCGCGAGCAGGGGAGCGCGTTTGAGATAGCGAAGCTCGGAAGCTGTTATCAGATGATGACGAAGCCCGCGTATGCGCGTTACATAAAATCGGCGGCGGAGACCCGCAGACAGGCTCCGCTCTCACAGGCGGCGCTCGAGGTCCTGGCGATCGTCGCGTATAACCAGCCTGTTACAAGAGGCTTTATAGACCAGGTTCGCGGGGTCGACAGTTCGGGTGTTGTTAAAAGCCTTACCGAGCGCAATCTGCTCGAAGAACACGGGCGTATGTCCGATATTCCCGGAAAACCCATAGCTTATCGAACGACAGAAAACTTTCTGCGCTGTTTCGGGCTTAACGGCTTGGACGGACTTCCGCCGATACCCGGAAGCACCGACCAGCTAAGTCTTGACGATATGGACGACTATGATTCGGAAGTTGGAAATTAAGAAGTCGGAAGTTGGAGACAAAGCTTGAAGGTTAATATCCTGTCATCGTAAATAAGAGCAATTCTAACATCTTACTTCTAACCTCTAACATCTAAAGGGAGGGGGCGTTTTTTTGGGCTGGATAATAGTGGGAATTATTTTCATAATAATTCTTCTGCTTACGCTTGGCAAGGTCACTGTAATAGTTGACTACAGCGAGAGCCTTATCGTTAAAATAAAATATATGTTCTTTCCTGTCTTTACGCTTCCGTCTAAGAAAAAAGCCTCGGATAAGCCGAAGAAGTCAAAAAAGAAGGAAAAAAAGGACGACGATAAAAAGTCCGACAAAAAGAAAAAGGACAAGAAAAAGCCGTCTCTTGACGATATCCTGGAGCTTCTGAGACTGGCTCTCAACAGTATAGGAAAGCCGCTTAAAAAGATAATAAAGCGGATCGAGATATCACACCTCGCGCTTAATGTCGTATGTGGCGGAGAGGACGCGGCAAAAGCCGCAATAACCTTCGGCGCGGTAAATATGGCGGTAGGAAATCTTTTGGGCTGGCTCGATACGTTCTGTACGCTGAAGCCTGTAGACGCGCTTTCGGTAAATGTCGATTTCGAGAGCGAGGAAACGACGGCTGACGCTTATGTAGAAGTAAGGCTTACGGTCGCGGCGGCGCTGGCGTTTGTATTCACCCTTTTAGGCAGAGCGATCGGGCATTATTTTACTCACAGCGAGACACGCGAGGCGGTCAAAAAACTGGTTTGAACGGACACTCCGTATCGAATGTACGGCCCGTTTTGATAAAATGAAAAAATAAGAGCCTGTTCGATATCCGCAGAGATAGCGAACACGCTCCGATAATGAGAGGAGTTTTTATTATGGCAAATCCTATTGAAGGCATTCTTGACGTTTCTATGGCGAAGATCCGTGAAATGGTGGATGTAAACACTATTATCGGCGAGCCGATATCCGCCGAGGGCGCAACTATTATACCCGTATCGAAGGTCTCGTTCGGCTTTGCGTCGGGCGGAAGCGATCTGCCGGTACAGGCGGCTGAAAAATTCGCGGGAGGCTCGGGCGCGGGCGTTACGGTAAAGCCTGTGGCGTTTATCGTTATCAAGGCGGACGGCGACGTTCAGCTTATGGAACTCGGCGCAAAGGGAGGCCCGCTTGACGGAGTATTTGACGCGCTTCCGGGAATCGTCGATAAGATAAAGGGCTTCCTTGCCGATAAGAAGGCAGCTAAGGCAGAAAAGAAGGCGGCGGAAGAAAATCTGAAAACCGAAAAAACAGAGGAATAATTTTCCCAAATAAAACACACACTATCCGCGAAGTATTATTTTTGCGGAGTGTGATTGTTATGAGAAAATTTACGGCGCTGCTGCTTGCGCTGGCGACTGTGCCGGCGATGTTTTTCGGAAGCCTTTGCGGGCTTAGTGTCAAAGTTTTTGCTCAAAGCGCGTCGTCGGCGGTGAGCGCGATCCTTATCGAGGCGGAAACGGGCGCGGTCATAAGCGAGAAAAACGCGGACGAAAAGCGCGCTATGGCGTCTACTACGAAAATAATGACGGCGATCCTTACTATTGAAGCGGGCGATTTGGACAAGGAGTTTACCGTGGACAGCTTCGCGATAATGGTCGAGGGTACGTCGATGGGGCTTTTGAAGGGCGACCGCGTTTCGCGAAGAGATCTGCTGTACGGCATACTGCTGCCTTCGGGGAATGACGCGGCAAATGCCGCTGCCGTGTCCGTAGCGGGCAGCATCTCGTCGTTTGTAAAAATGATGAACGAAAAAGCGGAAAAGCTCGGTCTTAAAGATACGCATTTTGTGACTCCTTCGGGGCTTGACGCAGAGGGTCACTATACGACCGCGCGTGACTTGGCGGCGCTTGCGGCATATGCGATGAAAAACGAAACGTTCCGCGAGATAGTGTGCTGTAAATCGAAAACCATTGAATTCGGAAACCCGCCGTATTCGCGCACGCTGTATAATTCAAACAAAATGCTCTCGAAATACGAGGGCGCTATCGGCGTTAAAACGGGCTTTACCGACGCCGCGCGCCGCTGTTTGGTGTCTGCGGCGGAAAGAGACGGGGTAATGCTTATCGCCGTTACGCTCAGTGACGCGGACGATTGGAACGACCACATAAAAATGTTGGATCACGGCTTTTCGAGAGTAAAGTCATATACGCTTGAAACGGGCTGTACGGCACAAACGGCGGTCGTTGGCTCGGGAAGATCGGTCGGAGTTTACGCCGAAAGCGCAAAGCTTGCGCTAACTCCCGAAGACCGCCAAAAGCTCGAGCGGCGCGTTGTTCTTCCGCGAATGGTCTACGGCGGAGTAGAACAGGGTCAGAGGCTCGGCGAGCTTCAGTTTGTGCTTAACGGTAAAATTGTAAAAACTGTTCCGCTTATGGCGGGTGAAACGATCGAGGTAAACGGCGAGCTTAATCTATGGCAGAAAATACTGTCTGTTTTCGGTATATACGCGTAAAGCCAAACGGTAAACCGCAGCAGATAAACAGGCTCTAAGGTGAGATATGGAAATAAGGATCCAAAAAATAATTGCCGACAGCGGCTATTGTTCAAGAAGAAAAGCCGAGGAGCTTATATTTTCGGGACAAGTCACGGTAAACGGCAGAAAATGTTCGCTCGGCGATAAAGCAGACCCGCGTACCGACATTATAGCGGTCTGCGGCGAGAATTTGTCCGCCGCTCCTTCCGAGCGGCGCTACATAATGTTAAATAAGCCGCGCGGCTATGTTGTGACGATGAAGGACGAGCGGGGCAGAAAGACCGCGGCTGAGCTTTTAGAGGGAGTGGAGGAACGCGTTTTTTCCGTCGGGAGGCTTGACAGAAACTCCGAGGGGCTGCTGCTTTTTACAAATGACGGGCAGTTCGCAAACGAGATAACCCACCCCTCGCGCCACGTCAGCAAGGTCTATCGTGTGACTATTGACGGGAGGGTAAGCGAGGAGCAGATAGCGCGGCTTTCGGGCGGGGTCGAGCTTGACAACGGAGAAAAAACGCTTCCGTGTACGGTCGAAGTTCTGACGGAGGAACCCGAGCGCACCGTTTTGCGCTTTGTGATAAAGCAGGGGCTGAACCGCCAGATACGCAGAATGTGCGAGGCTGTGGGGCTTAGTGTCGGAAGACTTCGCCGCACGGCAATAGGCGGCGTCCGTCTCGGAATGCTCAAACCCGGCGAATGGCGCGATCTTACAAAGGACGAGCTGAGGATATTGCGCTCGGCAATAGGAAAAAACAGCAAAAGGAAAAACAAGTAACAGGGAAGCGTGCAAAAAGTTTTTGGGAAAGGGGTTTCCCTGGTAAAGAAAGCGGAATGAACAACGTGTATCAAAACAAAAATTATATGTGGTTTTGAGGGATTTTTTTGTTGATATTACGTTGTTTGGGCGGTGAGTTTAGATAACGTTGTGCCGAACGGATTGATTAAAAAGAAATTTCAAAACCGCTTACTGCAACAGCCACTGCTGCGCGCATTATGATCTTCTGGCAAAACGTCGCGTCTGCTGATTTTTGAAAAATATTATGCGGGGGCGAAATTATTAATTTAAACCACACACCGGTCTCAAGCGAATTTCAAAAAGCGTAAAATTTTTCTGTGAAAAATTTTACGCGGTTCTCACTTGACGGCAGCTCCGCTGCCGTCAAGTGATGAATTTTGAAATTATTTTAGATAAGGATAATATGATCGAAATTTTGCAGAACAGGGAAAACCTCGATAAGATCGAGTTCAATGCCCGCGACGGCGCGGAAGATCTCGGAACGATCGCGGGAGAGCTTAAGGACGAGGTTTTCGTTATAGACGAGCTTTCGTGCGGCGACTTTATGGCGGACGGGCTTGTGAGGGCTGTGCTGAACCTTATGAACCTTCACGGCATTGACAAAGCAAGGTTTGAAGTAAGCGAAAAGCACGCTCTTCTTAAACAGCTTGGATTCTTTTCGGATAAGCCCGAAATAGAGAGCATTTCGGAGTTTTTCGACAAGAAATGCTGTAAGTAAAAAATACGGCGAATGTTGTATAAAATTGCCAAAAGTTTTTAACTGACAAGGTTGTTGTTCAACAAAACGGCAAAAATTAAAAACCTGCTTGTTATTTATTTAGCAATGTAGTATAATTATGGTGGGTAAATTTTCGGCGTTTACGTTATTTTCGTGGCGCTGTTTTATAATGGAGGACAAAAAATGGCTTTTACAAAAACACTTGCTGAAATGGAGCAAAGCGTTCCCGACAGTGAAGCGAGAAAAAGGCTCGAAGCGTTTCTTGACGAGGGAAGCTTTACAGAACTCGATAAATTCCTGTCGGCGGACGGCGAAATAAGCTCCGTTATCGCGGGCAGAGGAGAGGTATTGGGATATCCCGTATGCGTTTTTGCTCAGGACAGCTCGGTAAAGGGCGGCGCTTTAAATAAGAGCGCGGCGCTTAAAATCAAAAGAACGTTTGAGCTTGCAGCTAAAACAGGGATCCCGGTAGTTGGCTTTTACGATTCCAAGGGCGCGGATATAAACGAGGGAATGGCGGTGCTTGCCGAATACGGAGAGATAATCAAGGCTTCGGCGGCGGCGAGCGGAGTTGTTCCACAGGTAGCCGTTGTTACGGGAGTGTGCGCGGGCTGCGCGGCTATGCTTGCCGAAATGGCGGATATTACTATAATGAGCGAGGAAGCGGAGCTGTTTTTGACCTCCCCGTTCAACACCCCCGACGGAAAGCTCGAGGGCGCAGGCAAAGCGGCAAACGCGGCTAAGTCGGGAGTTGCGGATATACTCGCGAAGAACGCTAATGAGGCGGTTGAAAAGGCTAAACAGCTTATCGCGGTTCTCCCCGCGAACAACCTCGATATGGGCTGTACGGACGAGTCAAGCCAAAACGGCGCGGCGGTCTCTGCGGCGCTGAAGGGTGAAAAGCTTGTAGAAGCCGTGGCTAACAAATCCTCTGTTGTCGAGCTTGGAGCAAAGTTCGGAAGCGCGGCTTATACGGCGCTTGCGGGTATCGGCTACAGAGCGGTCGCGGTCGTTGCGACCGACAAAGCCGAAAAGCTTACTGCGGATGACGCGGCGAAGATCGCGCGTTTCGTTCAGTTTGCGGACTTGTTCTCGATCCCCGTCGTTACATTTGTAAATACCGAGGGCTTTGAGGGAAGCTCGGCGGGAGAGCTTGCGGGAAGCGTAAGAAAGTGTGCAAGACTCGCGCAGGTCTACGCTTGTGCAACCACCGTAAAGATAAACATAATCACAGGAAACGCGTTCGGCGCGGCGTATGCGGCATTTGCAAACGCTGACGCGGCATACGCGTGGGAAAACGCGCAGATAGCGCCGATGAATCCCGAGGCAGGAAAGGTGTTTATGGGAGAGGAGCTTGTTGTAAATCCGTTTGCGGCGGCTTCGCTCGGAATGATAGACGGAGTTATCGCGGCGGAGGATACGCGCGCGGCTGTTGTTGAGGCTCTGGAGTGCTTTGTTGACAAGAGAGAGGCTTCTCCCTCAAGAAAGCGTCCGAATATCGCGTTCTGATCTCAATATTCAAGAATTAAACATAGAGAGGAAATTTGATTATGAAAAACTATACTATCACCGTAAACGGCACAGCTTATGACGTAACCGTTGAGGAAAACGGCGAGGGCGCGGCGCCCGCAGCGGCACCCGCCGCTCCTAAGGCAGCTGCTCCGAAGGCTGCTCCCAAAGCTGCCGCAGCAGCGGGCGGAACTCCCATCAACGCCCCCATGAGAGGCACGATCGTTGATATAAAGGTAAAGGTCGGCGATAAGGTTACAAACGGCACAGTCGTAGCTGTTCTTGAAGCTATGAAAATGGAAAACGACATCGTTTGCGACAGAGACGGCGTTGTTGCTTCAATTTGCGTAAACAAGGGCGAGGCTGTTGAAACAGGCGCGGCTGTTATTACCATAAACTAACTGAGGATCAGGCTGTGGAAAAGTTTACTTTCAGATTGTCGGGAAACCCTCAGATGATAGGAGCCGTTGCCGCGGTTCTTTTGCGGCGGCGGTGACGGCGCAGATGAGGTCTTATCGGCTGTCTGAAATAATTAAAAGGCAATCAATTAAGGAGAAATAATATATGGCTAAACTGAAAATTACGGAAACAGTTCTCCGCGACGCTCACCAGAGCCTTCTCGCTACGAGAATGTCCATGGACGATATGCGCCCTATCCTGCCTGCTCTCGATAAGGTCGGATTTTATTCGGCGGAGTGCTGGGGAGGAGCAACGTTTGACTCTTGTATCCGCTTTCTGAACGAGGATCCGTGGGAAAGACTTCGTATTTTGCGAAAGGAAATGCCGAATACAAAGCTCCAGATGCTGTTCAGAGGACAGAATATGCTCGGCTATCGCCACTATGCGGACGACCTGGTAGAGTATTTCGTACAGAAGTCAATAGCAAACGGAATCGACATTATCAGGATCTTCGACGCGCTCAACGACATCAGAAACCTCGAAACCGCCATTAAAGCGGCAAAGAAGGAGCAGGGCCACGCGCAGGTCGCTATATCATACACAACGGGCGAGGTCTTCACTCACGAGTACTACATGAACTACGCGAAGCAGGTCGAAAGCGCGGGCGCGGATTCTATCTGCATAAAGGACATGGCGGCGCTGCTTACTCCTTATGAGACGGAAACACTCGTAAAGGATCTGAAGAGCGCAGTAAAGATCCCGATCCAGCTTCATACGCACTATACCTCGGGACTTGCTTCCATGTGTATCATAAAGGCGGTTGAAGCGGGCGTTGATATGGTCGATACGGCGATGTCGCCGCTTGCGCTCGGAACCTCGCACGCTCCGACGGAGTCCATCGTCGCTACATTTACCGGAACCGAATACGATACGGGAATTGACCTTGTCGCGCTCGGCGAGATACGCGAGTACTTTATGGGACTTCGCAAGAAGTATATCGACAGCGGTCTGCTCGACCCGTCGATGCTTGCGACAAACACAAAGGCGCTTATCTATCAGGTTCCCGGAGGAATGCTCTCAAACCTGCTCTCACAGCTTAAGCAGGCAGGAAAGGCAGACCAGCTCGAAGAGGTGCTTAAGGAAGTTCCCAGAGTGCGTAAGGATTCGGGCTTCCCGCCGCTTGTTACTCCGACCTCGCAGATCGTCGGAACACAGGCAGTGTTCAACGTAATTATGGGCGAGCGCTATAAGACCGTTACAAAGGAATTCAAGGGAATGGTAAAGGGCGAATACGGAAGAACGCCCGTAGAGATAGATCCCGAGTTCAGGAAGAAGATAATCGGCGATGAGTCGCCTATTGACTGTCGTCCTGCGGATCTGCTGAGCGCCGAGTTTGAGGCGATGAAGGAGGAGGCGAAGGAGTGGTGCGACGGGTCATCGGTTGAGGATATCCTTACCTACGCGATGTTCCCGAAGGTTGCTCCGAAGTTCTTTGAGAACCGCCGCGACAAACAGCTCGGCATCGATGCCGCTCACGCGGATAAGGAAAACAAGGTTCACCCTGTTTGATAAAAATAACACGGATTTCGGAGACAAATTGTTTCCGAAATCTTTTTTTTATTGATTTACTTAAATGCATATCCAAAATTCTTCAGATTAACCAACTTTTAACTCGATCGCCACAAAATCGTTATTTTGCACAAAAGAAAAGTTACAAATCAGTTACATTTGACATTATGATTTGAACATTTATTAAGTAAAAAGTGAAATGTTTGTGAAAATGTGGTGAAATAACGCTTTTAATGGTTTAAAAATGCTTCGGTATAATTTAAGTTATTAAGTAAAAAATATAGCAAAATCAACAATGATGACTTTTTGAAAACGTTTACGACATCGGAAAGGAAAAAATTTGCAAAAAAACACTTGCAAATCTGCTTAAAATATGTTAAACTAACAATGTAAACGAGCGTTTAGTTAAATACTAAATTTAGGCTCGGATCGACCGCGGCAGTGTTCATACGGAACACGCTTAGCGGCTATAATCTTTAGGAGGAAAAACCAATGAAGAAAAGAATATTGACAGGCGTTTTGTCTGTCGCAACAGTTTTGTCCTTAGCAACAGGTCTTACCGCTTGTAATGACAACAGCGGCGGTGATGCTGACATTAAAGACGATGGAGATGTTCTTACCATCCTTGCTTGGACAAACAACGGAGATGTCCGTAACATGGTAGCGCTGTTCTGCGAGAAGACCGGTACAGATCCTTCCAAGATCAAGATCGCTGACTGCGGCGCATCTGGCGGTGACGCAAGCACAGGTTATGAGACCTATCTCAAGGGTAACGACGACGCTGATATTTTGTGCCTTGAGGCTGACTGGATCCTTAAGTATATCAATGATGATAATCTTACGGCTTCTCTTGATAGCATCGGCATTTCGAGCAGCAACCTCGCTAATCCTTATTCTTATACCGTGGCTATCGGTACAAATAACAAAGGCGTTCTCAAGGGCGCTTCCTTCCAGGCTGCTCCCGGCGGATTTGTTTACAGAGCTGACCTTGCTAAGCAGTACCTCGGTGTAAATACTCCCGAGGAAATGCAGGAGAAGGTAAAGGATTGGGCTTCTTTTGAGGCTACCGCACAGGCTCTTAAGGATGCAGGCGGTCCCGCTCTTGCTGCTACTGAGGACGGTATGTGGCAGGTATACCAGGCTAACAGAACAAAGCCTTGGGTTGTTGACGGCAAGCTCATTATGGACAACGCAGAGGAATTCTATGATATCGCTAAGAAGTTCTATGACAATGGATATATGACTACCGACGCTGCTTGGAGCGAAACATGGTACAACCAGGTTAAGAACGGAAACGCTCTCGGCGAGTTCCTTTCTACTTGGGGTATGACCGACTCTGATGGCGGACAGCTCAAGAACTTCGCAGGCGGCGAGGGCGATTCTGCTAACATGGCATTCTGCGCAGGTCCTCAGGAATACTTCTGGGGCGGCACATGGCTCGGCGTTTCCACCAAGTGCGACAACAAGACACTTGCTAAGGAATTCATCGAGTTCTTCACCTGCAACGACGAGGGTATGAGAGCTTATGTTGACAAGACCGGCGACTACTGCAACAACAAGAAGGTTATGGAAGCTGTAGTAAGCGAGGGCAACCACAAGAACAAGTACCTCGTAGGCGGTCAGTCTCAGTTCGCTTACTTCGCTGAGAAGGCAGGCAACATCAAGATGGACGGTCTTATCACCGAGTATGACGCGACCATCAAGTCCCTGTTCAACGAATCCGTAAAGGCTTATGCGAAGGGCGAAGTTGCTACTAAGGAAGAGGCTATCTCAAAGTTCAAGGATAGTGTTCGTAAGGACATCGTAGACATTACGGTAGAGTAATCTAAGTAACTTGAATAATATAATATTTTGATTTGATTTCGACAATATATTGCTTACGGGTGTTACTGCCCGTAAGCATATATTGTAATTTTTTAACTCAAATACTTTGAAAGGTTGTGCGTTTTATGAAAAATGATTCCACATCAAGGCACAAAGTTATAAGTTATGCCAAATACGGATACTTTTTCATACTTCCGTTTTTTTTGACATATGCCTTCTTTATGATTTACCCTCTGATATACACATTTATACTGAGTCTTCAGGGTAACGGTAAGAAATTGGGCGAGTTTGTCGGCTTTGATAACTACCGTGCTTTGCTCTTTGGCGGAAGTGACAGCTTGGGTCTGCACCAAGAAGCGTTTTGGAGTTCTATGGGACGTACCCTGATACTCTGGGCAGGAAACTTTGTTGTTCAGATCATTTTGTCGCTGCTTTTGGCAGTTTGGTTTTCCGATTCAAGGATCAAAGTAAAAGGCGCGGGCTTTTTCAAGGTTGCTATGTACATGCCGAATATCATCACGGCAGCTTCCGTTGCGTCGATGATGGTAATGCTTTTCGCAGGACAGAAGGATAACGCGATAAACTCCATGCTGTTAAATTTGGGCATTATTGGTGAGCCGTTCGACTTTATCAGTGATGAGTGGGCTTCGCGAATTATCGTTATGTTTGTCCAGTCATGGATGTGGTATGGAAATACGATGTTGCTGCTAATGTCGGGTATATTCGGTATTGATACGTCAATTTATGAAGCCGCTTCTATTGACGGATCGAGTGGAATGCATACTTTCATCAACATTACAATGCCGATTTTGAAGCCGATTTTCATTTATGTGTTTATCACATCTATGATAGGCGGACTTCAGATGTTCGATATTCCATATCTGTTCCATACCGGTGCGGACTATAAGCCGCATCTCGAAACGGCAGCGGTATATATCTTCAGGAACTTCAGAGGTTCGGGAAATATACTTGGACGAAATCACGGTTTGGCGGCTGCGGCGTCTATGATACTCTTTGTTATCACGGTTGCCCTCGGAATATTCATATTCAAGTTCAACAGTGAATCCACCGGAATTAAGAAGCGTAAGAAGAAGGGGTGATAAATATGGACAAGAAAGCAGCAGCGGCACGTGAACAGGCTTATCAGAGATCTTTAAAGGTCCATGGAATAATTCGCTTGATCGTATGTATTCTAATAACTGTTATCAGTTTGTTTCCTATCTATATTATCGTTATTAACGCAACAAGAAGTCATGAAGCAGTCGCAACCCAGGGCGTGGCTTTTCTTCCCGGCGGCGATTTGATAAACAACTTCAACAGCCTGCTTACTAACGAGTACGTTGCAGAGTTGTTTGACCCTCTGAAGGGTTATTTGAACAGCTTGATCATAGCCGGCGGATCGACCTTGCTTGCAGTGTTCTTCTCGGGGCTTACCGCTTACGGACTTACGGTTTATGACTTTAAGCTGAAGGGTGCCGCAACGATCTTTGTTCTTGCGGTCATGATGATCCCGACGCAGGTTATTTCCGTAGGTTTCATGAACTTCATGGCTCAGATCGGTTTGCTTAATAATATGATACCGCTTATTCTTCCGTCTATTGCGTCCCCTGCGGTTGTGTTCTTTATGCTTCAGTACATGAAAAGCTCGTTCCCGCTGGAGATAGTTGAAGCGGCGAGAATAGACGGCTGCGGAGAGTTCAGAACCTTCCTTCAGATCGGACTTCCGATGCTGAAGCCCGCGTTTGCGGTTCAGGCGATATTTGCTTTCGTTGCAAGCTGGAACAACTACTATACACCTTCTATGTTGTTTGTATCGCCCGATGCTCCCAAGACCATGCCGATGATGGTTACTGCGGTTGTAAACTCCTATAACTTCAACGAATTCGGCGCGAAATATCTGGCGATCACACTTTCGGTTCTGCCTGTTATTATTGTATATCTTGCGCTTTCAAAGTTTATCGTAAAGGGCGTTGCTCTCGGAGCAGTCAAGGGATAATAAACACGTAATTCAACCTGAAAAGTTTATAATGTTTCAATAATAAAAACCGGCGTCAGTTCTGACGTCGGTTTTCTTTAATTGATGAAATATACAAAATGTAATTTTTAATAAAATTAAACTGATTGTTATTTGTGTTCTTGATATACAAATATTACAAAATGTTGTATAATAACAGAATTAAACGTTTAGTAGTCAATTTTAATACAAAAATCGGGCTGTCATTTAAACAGCCCGAAATGTACATATTACTTGAAGTATCTGTTGAGCAGACCCTCGAAAGCCTTTCCGTGACGAGCCTCGTCCTTTGCCATCTCGTGAACGGTGTCGTGGATAGCGTCAAGATTATGCTCCTTAGCCTTCTTAGCAAGATCGAGCTTACCCTGAGTAGCACCATGCTCCGCGTCAACACGCTTTTTGAGATTCTCCTTGGTAGACGCGGAAACAACCTCACCAAGCATCTCCGCGAACTTCGCCGCGTGTTCAGCTTCTTCCCACGCTGCCTTTTCGTAGTACAGACCAACCTCGGGATAACCCTCTCTGTGAGCAGCTCTCGCCATAGCGAGGTACATACCTACTTCTGTGCATTCGCCCATGAAATTAGCGCGAAGACCCTCTATGATCTCCTCGGGAACACCATCGATTATACCGATCTCGTGTTCGCAGGCAAAAACGAGCTTATCGCCTTCCTCAACAGCCTTGAACTTGCTTCCGGGAACGCCGCACTGCGGGCACTTTTCGGGCGCGGAATCGCCGACGTGAACGTATCCGCATACAGGACAAACATATTTCATGATAAAAACCTCCTGAAGTTATTAAATTTTTGACAATATAATTTTATCACAACAACCACAATTTGTCAATAGGCTTTCAATTTAAAAACTTTTGAAAAAGTTTGCATATGACCTTTTTAAAACTTCCCTTATTTACGTGTCAGGAAGGAACGTTGCCGCATCCGAAAGCCTAATATTTTGTTATATATTAAAATTATCCGCTAAAAATCTATTGATTTTTTTTGCGAATTATGATATAATATATAATTATATTTAAAAAATATATAATTGATGGGGAAGTGAATTGTGAGATGTTTAGCTTTGATGCGTCAAAACTGTCTGTTGACAATAAATTCAAAATAATTTGCGTAAGCTGCGTATTAATGCATCTTACATACTTGATAGAATTTTTTATTTTCGGCTTTTATTTCATGGGATATTTCAATATTTTCAGCATAATCTTTTATGTTATCTGCTCATTGGATTGCCAGAGAGGAACGGTGGGTAAGCATGCGAATAAATGGATAAACGCGATTTTTGCTGAGATTATTGTACATGCTTTTTTGTGTACTGTTTTTCAGGGAATTGAAATCGGATTTTTTGTAAATTTCCTGCTGATAATTCCTGTGGCGTCATATTGCTTGTTTTTCTATGAGGACAGGAAAAGGTTTTTCAAAAGGCTTATTGCTTTTTCGATAATTGCGGCGGTCGTTCTGATTTTAAGTATCGTTTTTACACAAAACTTCGGCTCGGTCTATCACCTGATGAACATTCATGAAATCGACGATTTTGAAACAGGCGTCCTAAGAACCGTAAACATTTTTTATGCAATGGCAGCGCTTTGCGCGTTTACGCTTATGTTCTGTATGGAGATATTCGCGCTTCTTCATAAGCTCAATGAAAAGAATGACGAGCTTGTGTATATTGCCGAGCATGACTCCCTGACGGGACTTTTTAACCGCCATGCTTTGTGGAGCTATTTTGACAACCTCTCTAAAAACGGAGATAGCTTCTGCGTTATTTTAGGCGATATAGACGACTTCAAAAAGGTAAACGATACTTACGGACACGACTGCGGGGATCTGGTGCTGAAAAACGTCGCCAAGATCATTCTTGACGAGGTGGGCGAGGGTGATATTGCGGTGCGCTGGGGCGGAGAGGAAATGCTTATGATCCTGCTCGGAAGCAGAAACGAGTGTTTATCCCGCGCGGAAAGAGTAAGAACTCGCATAAACGAGCTGAAGATCGTTCATGACGACGTGGATGTAAATGTCAGTATGACATTTGGGCTGGTAGATCACTCCGAGCTTGAAAATCATATGGAAACAGGAAAATCTGTCCATTCTTCTACATATATGGATTCTCTTATCTCGATCGCGGATAAACGGCTTTATGACGGGAAAAACAGCGGTAAGAACAAGGTCGTTGCGTAAATGCGGTTTTCGAGCAGGTGCCTGTACAAAATTTTTCGTTAAAAATTGTATAATTTGCCGATTGACTTATACAAGATATTGTGCTATACTTTAAGTACGCCCACAATATTGGCATAAATATTGATGAGCGGATGACCAAATTTTGAATAAAAAATTGGGGATAAATTGAAAATAAGGAGATTTAAGGTATGGTTGATGTTAACGTAATCGGCGGAAAGCTTTCCGAGGCTGAGGTTCAGTACTATATAAGCGAGGCGGAGGAAAAATACCCCGAGAAAAATCTGCGCGCGATCGAGCTTGAGGTTGACGGAAACTATGTAAATGCGAAGTACAGCTTTGCGGACGTTCCTTTTCAGCGTATCCGCAGGATCACGGGCTACCTTGTAGGTACGCTCGACCGCTTCAACAACGCCAAGCGCGCCGAGGAAAAGTCGCGCGTAAAGCATGAGGTTATGTAAGCGGCTTACTAATAAAAAACCAACAGCACCCGAGCGTTCGGGTGCTGTTTATTTGTATTCGGCTCATTATTTGTCCGCTGTCATTTCCTCTTTCAGCTCATCGTAAAGCGTTCTTAAAACGGAGATGATCGCCTTATCCTCATCGCTTTGACGTCCGGTTCTTGCAAAAAAGCTTTCCTCGTATGTAATAAAGTATGCTTTCTTTGGCAAACAACGTTTAACAATTTCATTACTGCTTTTTCCGGCAAGCCCGTCCTCCTTTACGCGGAAGGAGTTTGCCAGGAAGAACGCGTTATAATCCTTTACGCCGTCGATCTCCAGTGTGAAATTCAGATGACGAACGTCATCCTTGGAGAAACAAAAGGAATAAACATACGCGGCTTGCTCGTTTTTCGGTATCACGACATTAAACGCCTCAAGAATTCTTTTTTCCTGATCCTTAGTAAATCCGAAAAGCGCATTCTCTTTTTTGTTCCGCGTCCAAGTAAAAAGATGCCTCTTAAGAGATTTTTTCATGAAACAAACGATAAAAATAACTGCCGCAACACCAAAAACGAAAATATTTAACAAAATAACCACTATATACTTGATAAGACTTGCGGTATAATCTATTTTTGTACCATTGGGTACTTCTTCTTTCAGCTCATTATAAAGCGCGCTTAAAGCAAAGATCATCTCCTTATCCTCGTCAGTTTGAAGTTTAGCTTCAGAGTAAAAGAATTCCTCGTATGTAATATAATACGCTGTCATTGACGGATAAGGGTCAAGGACTTCATTCATGCTCTTTCCAAGCAGACCGTTTTCCTTTACTCGACCGGAGTTTGCCTGAAAAAACGCGTCATAATCCTTTACACCGTCGATCTCCAGTATAAATTTCAGGTAATCGTTTTCTTCGGAGAAATAAAATGAATAAACATACGCTTCTTCCTCGTTTTCAGGGATAACGACATTAAACGCTTCAAGGATCCTGTTTTTCTGCTCCTTATTAAATCCGAAAAGCATCTTATCTTCGTTCCACCTCATAGAAGAAGAAAGATGCCGCTTGGAAGATGAGTCATTAGTATATTTGTCCTTAAGGTAAGTGTATGCGGAACAGCCGCTAACGCTAAACACAAAAACGCACAGAATAAAAACATTTAACAAATTACGAATAAGCGTATTATGCTTTATCTTTTTGTTCATGATAAGCTTGCTCCGATACAATATTACCCCTTTTCTCCCCGCGACTGTCTTATCATATCCTCTACGACAATATCGTATATTTCGCCGAGCGTGGCGCAGTATTCGAGAATTTTCCACGGCTCGTTTGTGTGGAAATGGAGCTTCGCAGTGTCCTCATCGGCGATAACAAGCAGGCTGTCGCCGACAAAATGTCCGCGGATATATTCGTCAAGCTCGTCCTCGTCAATATCCTTTCCGTCAATAAGAAGCTGGGTGTCGTATCTGAATTCAATTTCCTCTGCCATAATATTATCCTCCATGTAAATATTTTATCGGCTTAAAAACTTGATTTGTGTACAGAAACTAAGTTTTCTGGGGAAAAACCTTTCTGAAGAAAGGTTTTTTCCCCAGACCCCTTTTCCAAAGACTTTCTGCACGCTCTCCTATAAGTTTTTCGTGGTTTTACTTATTCCACTTCATCGATATATCAAACGCGGTCACGCTGTGCGTAAGCGCTCCAAGACTGATTATATCAACGCCCGTTTCGGCAACGGCGCGGATATTGTCAAGCGTTACATTGCCCGAAGCCTCGGTTTTCGCGCGTCCGTTTATGAGCTTTACGGCCTCACGCATCTGCTCGGTCGTCATATTGTCGAGCATAATAACGTTTACTCCGCATTCGAGCGCTTCCTTTACTTCGTCAAGACTGCGCGTTTCAACCTCGATCTGAAGCATATGTCCCGCTTTTTTCCTAAGCGCCTCAACAGCGGGCTTTATTCCGCCGTATGCGTCAATGTGGTTGTCCTTGAGCATTGCCGCGTCGGTCAGATTATAGCGGTGGTTTCTGCCGCCGCCGACAGTCACGGCGTATTTCTGTATTGCGCGAAGCCCGGGGAGAGTTTTGCGCGTGTCGGTTATCGAGGCGTTTGTCCCCGCAACAGCCTGTACGCACTTGTCGGTATAGGTGGCGATCCCGCTCATATGCTGCAAAATGTTGAGAGAGGTTCGCTCGGCTTTTAGCATAAGGCGCGTGTGACCGCTGAAATTCGCGATTATTTCACCCTTTTTGACCCTGTCGCCATCCTTTTTCAACAGTTCTATCTTCATTTCGGGGTCTAAGATCGTGAACACTCTCAGTGCTATCTCGATTCCCGCAAGCACACCGTCTGCCTTTGCGATAAAATATGCGCTCGAAGTTGAAGCCTCGTCTATCAGCAGATCCGCTGTGCTGTCAATGTAGTTGATATCCTCATTGAGCGCGGTTTTGATCAAATCGTCAATATAAAATGGAAGCAGTATCATTTTTTGCTATTCCTTTCCGTATTTTTCTCGGATAATATTTCTGTAAGTATAATATATGCCACTGTCGCCAACGACCTTGTTTCTGTAAAATCCGTGGTAAGCTTATACCCGCCTTTGTCCAGCAGGTTTTTTAGCTCGGTTATTCTCCGAAGCCCTTTTTCGGCTTCGTCATAGTCGGGATAAACAAAGTATGATCTTTGCATTATTGAGCGTATCTCTTTTCGCAGCTCATCTTTGTTTTCGAGCGGAATTCCGTCGGGTGAGGTCATATTGTACTCAACTTCACCGTCATTGTCCGAAATATTCTTCGTATTGATATCCTCGGCAACTAACCTTGAAAACACAAGCGCCTCGAGCAGTGAATTTGACGCAAGGCGGTTTTTCCCGTGAACGCCCGTATGTGAGCATTCGCCCGCGGCGTATAATCCCTCAATGTTGGTAGCGCCCTTGCCATCCACATTAATACCACCCATCAGATAGTGCTGGCAGGGGTAGATCGGGATAGGCTCTTTGGTCATATCGTATCCTTTTTCGAGGACCTTTTCGTATATCATCGGGAAGTGGCTTTTTACAAAATCCGCGTCCTTATGGGAAATATCAAGCCAGAACTCGTCCGAGCCTGTTTTCTTCTGCTCTTCCATAATGCACTTTGATACGACGTCACGCGGCGCAAGCTCCTTTCGCTCCGGCTCATATCCGGGCATAAAGCGCTCTTTTCTGCAATTAAGCAGGTATGCGCCCTCTCCGCGTACTGCTTCGGAAATGAGAAAGCACTCCTGATGTTCGCGGTCGGCAAACGCGGTCGGATGGAACTGAACATAGCTCAAATGCTCGATCTTAGCGCCGAGATCATACGCAAGCGCGATCCCGTCGCCTGTGGCTATTTCGGAGTTTGTTGTGTAGTTGTATACCCGTCCGATCCCGCCGGTTGCTATTACGGTATAATTTGCACAATAATATTCGTGAGCGCCGCTTTCGGTAAACACATCCGCGTAAAATCGTTCGCTGTCCTTTTCGAGCCTGCACAATACGGAATTGTTTATAACGGTAACGTTTTTAAGCTTAACTACCTGTTCAATAAGAGCGGTTTCGATTTCCTTTCCGGTTGTGTCCTTGTGATGAGCTATTCTCCTGCGCGAGTGTCCGCCCTCAAGCGTAAGTGCAAGACTTCCGTCTTCGTTTCGGTCGAAAACAACGCCGTATTCCTCAACTAACCTTTCGACGTCACGCGGTCCTTGTTCAACAAGCGTTCTGACATTTTCGAGGTTGTTTTTGTATTGTCCCGCAACGAGCGTGTCCTTAATGTGAAGCTCGAAGTCGTCGTTCTTGCTGTCCATGACCGCGGCAACGCCCCCCTGTGCAAGAGCGGAGTTGTTCAGCTCAAGCGCCTTTTTTGACAACATTAATACCGAAAGCGAGCTGTTTAGATTAAGCGCCGCGTAGATTCCCGAAATACCGGTCCCCACGATAATAACATCGTATTTTTTAAATTTCAAGGTATCAGCTCCTTCTTGCTTGACAAAAAGTCAAAATCTTGTTATAATAAAATCCATAACCCTTGTTAAGGAGGATGTATGGAAAAAGCCATTTTAATCAGCGCCGACATTGGCGAATATGACTGCGACGCCTCACTGGACGAGCTTTCGGAGCTTGCGAAGACCGCGGGCGCGGAGGAAATAGCGCGCGCTGTTCAAAAGCGCGAGGCGTATGATTCCGCGACGGTTATTGGCGAGGGAAAGCTCACTGAGGTGTCGGAGCTTTGCGAAAAGTTAGAAGCCGAGCTTTTGATCTTCGACTGTGAGCTTAGCGCGTCACAGATACGAAATATCGAGGACGCGACAAACGTCCGCGTGATAGACCGAACGATGCTTATTCTCGATATTTTTGCCGCGAGAGCGGTTTCTGCCGAGGGAAAACTTCAGGTCGAGCTTGCACAGCTCAAATACCGTCTGCCAAGACTTATGGGAATCGGCACGAGCCTTTCGCGGCTTGGCGGCGGAATAGGAACGCGCGGTCCGGGCGAAACTCAGCTCGAAACCGACCGCCGCCATATCCGCAGACGGATAGACAAGCTTTCCGAGGAACTGCGAGAGCTTGAAAAGCGGCGCGGCTATGCGCGTTCGCGCAGAAAAAAGGACAGTGTTCAGATAGGGGCGATAGTCGGATATACAAACGCGGGAAAATCCACCCTGCTTAACCTGCTTACGGGAGCGGGGGTTCTTGCCGAGGACAAGCTTTTTGCCACTCTCGACCCGACCGCGCGCGCAATTGAGCTGCCCGACGGGCGAAGCCTGCTGCTGATAGACACTGTAGGTCTTATACGCAGACTTCCGCATCACCTTGTCGAGGCGTTCAAATCAACGCTCGAAGAAGCGGCAAGTGCGGATATTATTATTCATGTATGCGACGCGTCCGATCCCGAAGCTTCCGAAAAAGCGGACGTTACGCTCAGAACCTTGGCGGAGCTTGGCGCTTCGGAAATTCCCATTGTGACAGTACTCAATAAATGCGACAAGATCAGTTTGAACTTTCCTGTTGACGATAAGACAGTAAAAATTTCGGCGCTCAAAAACGAGGGCATTCCAGAGCTTTTACAGGCGATCTCGAACAATCTTCCGCAAACCTCGCGCAGAATGAAGCTGCTGCTGCCGTATGACAAAGCGGGCTTGTCCGCGCAGATACGCGTAAACGGAAAGGTGTTTTCCGAGGATTACACCGAAAGCGGCGTGCTGGTTGATGCACTTGTAGACCTTGCGCTGGTTGACAGAATGACGGAGTATATAACCACAGTTGACAGTATACGATAACAGTATTTTATGTAGACCAAACGCGTTTGGATAGTTCCGAGCGCGTTTAGTCTGCATTTTTACTGTTTATTGTCAACTGTCAACTACTTCGCACGTTCCCACTGTTCGTACGGTCATTATATGACATGAACCGATGCCGAAAATCTTATCCATATACATTTTGAATTGCGTAATATCATCAAGCGGAACAAACGCCTGGATCGTTCCCTCGAAGCCGCCGCCGTGAACTCTGCAAACCCCGCGTCTGTGAAGCGCGATCTCCGCCGCGTTCAGAGCGACCGAAAGCGATTGGTTCCGAAGATCATTGGGGGAGTATACATTCTGCAAATATTTAAACGATGAATGTCCGCTTTCGCGAACGGACGACAGAAAGTCTTCAAATCTGTTCTTTAAAAGCGCGTGTGATACCTTTTCAACGCGGTTGTTTTCACAGAAAAAATGTATGGCTCTTAATACGGCTCTGTCGCCGTAATTTTTGCGAAGATCGCCGATGTTCAGCATCACGTCGTCAAGCGACAGTGAACGCAGGTTTTCGCAGTCGAAATATGAAGCGACCTCGTGCATTTCATTTTCTATCTCTTTATACAGCGCCGATAAATCGAGCCTCGGCGCGTCAGTTACTTCGATTATGCAGAGCGCGTGTTCAAATTCGGAGAAATTACAGGGAATGTCCTCGACAATAGGCGTGTCGCCGTCCTTGAAGTCAATTGCCGTAAAGCCGCCCGACGCGCAGGAGATCGCTCTCGTAAGTCCGCAGGGTCTTTGGAAGTAGTTTTCCTCGGCATATTTTGACGCCGCTGCAAGCGTTACGGGTCTGAGCTGACCTTCATTGTACAGGTGCGAAAGGATAATGCCCGTAAGAACGCCGAATGCCGCGGCGCTTCCGAGTCCGGAGCCTCTGAAAAGCGTAGAGGTCGTATACGCGCGAAAACCGCCGATCTTATGCCCATTTTGCCTGAAATCATTCAGAACTCCGCGGATAATGCCCGAGGAGCAATTTTGGTCGCTTTCGTGAACCTCGAGGTCGTTCAGATCAATTTTATCTTCGGGAAGCCCCTCGGATTTTATTGTTACAAAACCATCGTCTGTCGGTTCAGCCGCGGCGATTATGTCAAGGTCAACGCTTGCCGCGAAAACCTTTCCGCAGTTTTGCTCGGTATGATTTCCGCAGATCTCCGTTGTTCCCGGGGTAGAGAAGAACCTAAGCTCTCCGTGGTCCCCGAAATATTCCGAAAATCCCTCTTTAAGCGTCGAAAAGCGTTTTTTCTGCTTTTCCAAGCTTGCCTTTGAGTAGATCTCATCAATTTTCTTTATGATAGGGCGCATAATCCAGCTCCTTTTCTAAATTCGTAATTCACGTTTAGAGGTTATAAGTAAGAGGTCAGAATTGCTCAGAGTTCGGTTTGCAATTAGCCTTTATGCTCCAACTCCAACTTCTAATAGAACATATGCTTTTCCTTTTCCCTGTGCGCTGAAACACTCAACACCAGCCCCATGCAGGCATTTACCATAATGATCGCCGTACCGCCTCTGCTTATAAACGGCAGGGGAATGCCGATCACCGGAACAACGCAAAGCACAACCCCGATGTTTATTACGCAGTGGAAGAAGATCATCGCGAAAACTCCGATACAAATAAGCTTTCCGAGATTCGTCTGCGCGCCCGAGGCGTTTGACAAAAGCTTTAAGCACAGCAGCGCAAGCATTATAACAACAGTCATACAGCCTATAAAACCGAGCGTCATTCCGATATACGCGAAAATAAAGTCGTTTGAAAGCTCGGAGGTATAGTGATAGCTCTCCTGATCAAAGCCAAGCCCCGTAAGCTGTCCCGAGCCGAGAACGATCGTTCCGTTGTATTGCTGGTAAAATCTGTTGAGCTTTTCCGCTTCCTGAAGATCCTTGTCGAACAAAATCAACACGCGCGTTTTGTGGTGATCCTCCAAAATAAAATTCCATGCGAAAACAGCCAGCAATGGAATGCTCGCTATCCCCGCAAGCAGATATTTCCACGAAATCCCCGACATAAACAGCATACAAATAAACATAAATACGAATACAAGCGCCGAGCCTATGTCTTTTTGGATTATTATAAGCGCCGCCGGAGCCAAACCGTGTATGCATACCAAGATCAGGTGTTTAGGGGAATTTATATTTTCGCCGAGTTTTGAAATGTGGGTCGCGAGGGTTACTATATAAACAAATTTCAGTATTTCGGCAGGCTGGATCGTTATAATTCCGAAATCCAGCCACGCGATGTCGTCGTCGCGCTGTACTCCGAGCGGCGTAAACAGCAGAAGCTGTAAAATTACCGCCACGGGTGCTATAACAAACCAAATCTTGGAAATAAACCGATAATCGACCGCGCTTATAACGATCGCCGCAATTATTCCGATGACCGCCGCTATTATCTGTGTGCGAAAGGTTGCCTCGATGATAAAGGTTTTGAAATACCCGTTGCTTATATACCCCGTTTTTGTCATCGAGTATATAACATAAAGGTCGAATACCGTAAGCGCAAGACATATCAGCGGCAATATCTTATCAACGTGTTTAAGATAATCACGAATATAATTTAAAACAGTTTTCATTGTACTCCGTTAAAGAAAAATAAATATTCCTATACTAATTCCATTAAAAAATGTACGCGTTATTCACTCATTATTCGGCTCCGCCGAAAAAAGCTTAATCAGGCAAAACCCCGCTCAATGGTTTTTGCGAAGATCTTATGTGTACACCTTTGAGAAATTAGTATTGTACACTATAATATTATATACTTTTTTTGGCTTTTTTTCAATAGCAATATTAAATAAATTTCAATGATATCACGAGCGAAAAATAGGATAATTACGCAACACCAAGTATAATAACGCATAAAAAAGACAAAGCGTCCCACTCACCCGAGCAGAACGCTTAGATAATCTTCTTTGTTGTTAAACAGTAAATTACTGTTTGTCCTCAACATACCTTACAATATCGCCTACGGTCTTGATGTTTTCAACCTGATCCTCGGGGATCTCAACCGAGAACTCGTCCTCGATAGCCATAACCAAGTCAACAACGTCAAGCGAGTCCGCGCCGAGGTCGTCGGTTATCACAGAAGTCTCGGTGATGCTGTTTTTATCGGCAACATCAAGCTGGTTCGCAATAATCTCTCTGATTTTCTCAAAAGTTTCCATTGAATAAACCTCCAAAATATTTTACCAAAAAATTCTTGGTATCGTCAAGTTATATTATAAATCATCTTTACAAAATAATCAAGAGCAAATCATCAAAATTTAATGGTAATATTTACTAAAATTATTCGGTAAACATACCAATTTTTCTAAATTTATTGTAACGATTTTCCAAAAGCCGTTCTGTCGGTACTGTTTTGAGCCTTGCCGCGGCTTCCACAAGATATTCGTAAATGCTGTCGGCGGTCTGTTCGGGGTTTGACTGCGCGCCGCCGTCAGGCTCGGTTATTATTTTATCGCAGACGCCGAAGCGCGTTAAGTCCTCGGCTGTGATCTTCAGTATCTCACAGGCTTCCTTTTCCTTTGAGCCGTCCTTCCACAAAATAGACGCTGCGCCGCGCGGCGAGATCACCGAGTAAAGCGCGTTCGAGAGCATCGCCAGCTCGTCGCATACCGCCAGCGCCAGCGCTCCGCCGCTCCCGCCTTCACCTAAAACGACCGAGATAACGGGCGTTTTGAGCGTCATAAACTCGGCGAGGTTTTTGGCTATGGCTTCGCCCTGACCGCGTTTTTCCGCTTCAATGCCGCAGTATGCTCCGGGGGTATCCACAAGGCAGATAACGGGACGGTTGAATTTTTCCGCCTGCCTCGCAAGCCTCAGCGCCTTTCTGTAGCCCTCGGGGTGGGGCATAGAGAAATTCGTGCGGCGGTTTTCATCGAGGGTCTTTCCCTTTACCTGCGCGATAACCGTTACGGGTACATCGCTCAGAAAGCCTATTCCGCCGATTATCGCCGCGTCGTCTCCAAAGAGCCTGTCGCCGTGGAACTCCATAAACCGTGTAAATATCGCGGGAATATAGTCATTTACGGTCGGTCGGTTCTTGTTGTGAACTATTTCCATTCGCTCCCAAGCGGATAAAGTACTCATAAACTGCTCCTTCATATAGTTATTGGCGAAAAGCGGTTGTCGGTCATTGTTTTTCGTTCAATTGATCACCGATAACTAACAATTATTTATTAAAAACCAATTCCGAAATATATTCCTGGCTCGAAACAAGGTCTGAAAAATTCATTTTATTTGTCCTCCTTACAGTTGTTGGCGGTCAGTAGCTGATATCTAATTACTTTCTTTGTGGAATCCGTGGAGCTTAAGAATGTTTGAGAGCCTTTTTCTCATCATTCCGCGCTCAACTATCATATCAACAAATCCGCAGTCCTGCTGGAACTCTGCCGACTGAAAGTCGTCGGGGAGCCTCTGGCGGATAGTGTCCTGGATAACTCTTCTGCCCGCAAAGCCGATAAGGACCTTCGGTTCGGCTATGGTAACATCCGCCAAGCTTGCGAATGACGCGGTAACTCCGCCCGTCGTCGGGTCGGTCATCACCGCGATATATAAGCCTCCCGCGTCGCTGTGGAGTTTTACCGCGCCGCTTGTCTTTGCCATCTGCATAAGCGACACGATGCCCTCCTGCATACGCGCGCCGCCGGACGCCGTAAACATTATAACAGGCAGCTTTTTCTTTTCGGCATACTCAAAAGCGCGCGTTATCTTTTCGCCCACAACGCTCCCCATGCTTGCCATCATAAAATGGCTGTCCATTATGCCTATTACACAGCGATATCCGCGTATAGTACATTCGCCCGTTACTATAGCCTCGTTTGTTTCGCATTCCTCAATGCATTTCTGCACTTTTTCCTCATATTTCGGAAAGCCTATGGGGTTAAGAGAGCGCAGGTTCTCGTCAAACGGCTTAAAGCTTTCCTTGTCAGCGGTAAGCTCAAGGCGTTCCTGCCATGTCAGACGCGCGTGATAAGAGCATTTTGGGCAGACCTTTTTGTTGTTTACAAACTCTTCGTTATAGAAAACTCCCGAACAACGCGGACATTTGAAAAGCAGATCCTGCGGTATCTCAACGTCGCCTTTTGCTTCCTTTTTATCGGCTGAGCTGTGGCTGTCGTCCGTAAAACGCGATTTTACTACCTTGAACAGTTCTTCGATGTCCATTTAGGCTCACTCCTTCATAATGTCAACGCGGTTCAGAAATCCGTTGTCAAAATCTCCGCGCACAAAATTGTCGTTTTTAAGCAGCGCAAGCTGGAAATCAATGTTTGTTTCAACTCCGTCTATAACAAACTCCGCCAGCGCCACACGCGCCTTCATTATGGCTTCCTCGCGGTCTTGCCCTTTTACGATGAGCTTTGCTATCATGCTGTCGTAAAACGGCGGTATTTCATAGCCCGCGTAGACCGCGCTGTCTATTCTTACGTTAAACCCGCCCGGAGCGTGGATAGACCGTACAAGTCCGGGACAGGGCTGGAAATTCCTCAGCGGATTTTCCGCGTTTACACGGCATTCTATCGCGTGTCCGCTTATTTTAACGTCATCCTGTGTAAACCAAAGCTTTTCGCCCGCGGCAATGCGTATCTGCGCTTTTACGAGGTCAATGCCCGTTACAAACTCGGTTACGGGATGTTCGACCTGTATACGCGTGTTCATTTCCATAAAGTAGAAATTCTTGTCCTTATCAACCAAAAACTCGATCGTTCCCGCGTTTTTATAGCCGCTTACCCTTGCCGCGCTTACCGCCGCTTCGCCCATTCTGCGGCGAAGGTCGTCGGTCATAATGGGACTCGGGCTTTCTTCAAGCACCTTCTGGTTTCGGCGCTGTAAAGAACAGTCGCGCTCGCCAAGATGAACAACGTTTCCGTAGTTGTCCGCGAGAAGCTGAACCTCAATATGCCGCGGATCAACCACAAATTTTTCAATATAAAGCCCGCCGTTTCCGAAGCAAGCCTCCGCCTCGGCGCTTGCGGAAAGGAAATTGCTTTCGAGAGCATTTTTGTTTTCGACAAGACGGATGCCTCTTCCGCCGCCGCCTGCCGTTGCTTTTACCATAACGGGATAGCCGATCTTATCGCAAACCTCGTATGCCTCTTCGAGCGTATTAACGATCCCGTCCGAGCCGGGTATAACCGGAACGCCCGCCTCTATCATTGTCCTTCTGGCATTAGCCTTATCGCCCATTTCGTCCATTACCTGCGGGGGAGGACCGATGAAGGTTATTCCGCATTTCTCGCAAAGCCTCGCAAAATCCGCGTTTTCGGACAAAAAGCCGAAGCCCGGGTGGATCGCGTTTGCGCTTGTTGCTTCACAGGCGGCTATTATCGCCTTTGTGTTGAGATAGCTGTCCTTTGACTGCGCGGGGCCTATACATACGGCTTCGTCCGCGATCTGCGCGTGGAGCGCGAATTTATCCGCGGTCGAATACACCGCGACGGTCTTTATCCCAAGCTCGCGGCAGGCTCTCATAATGCGTATGGCTATCTCGCCGCGGTTTGCAATAAGTATTTTGTTAAACATCTATTATCTGCTCCAATTCAATAACAGGCTTTTTGTCAGACGGTCTGTAAAACCTAATCTGCTCTGACAGCCCGAGATCGGGTCTGTTTTCGGTTTGAATTTATTCTGCCTTGGGGTCAGAGACCGCAAATGAGATCTCTGCAGTAACGACCTTTTTGCCGTTTACCTTTGCGACGGCTTTTCCAAAACCGATAGGGCCCTTTTTCTCGGTCATCTCGACCGAAAGCTCAAGCGTATCTCCCGGAAGCACCTGCCCGCGAAAACGCGCCTTGTCGATTCCGGCAAAAAACGCTATCTTCCCCTTGTTTTCCGGCAGCGCCAGAGCGCATACCGCACCTGCCTGCGCCAACATTTCTATCATCAAAACTCCCGGGGTCACGGGCTGACCGGGGAAATGACCCTTAAACCAGTATTCGTCGGGCTTCAGATACTTCCTTGCTGTCACTTTCACGCCCGGCTCAAGCTCGGTCACTTCATCAATAAGCAAAAACGGGTCGCGGTGGGGGATAATTTCCTTTATCTGCTCTAAATTCAATGTCATATTATTCGATCCTCATTATTTTCTGGTCAAATTCAACCGTATCGCCGTCGTTTACATAAACCTCGGCAACTCTTCCCGAAAACTCGCTTGTTACCTCGTTCATAAGCTTCATGCTTTCGATTATGCATACAACGTCGCCCTCTTTTATCGTGTCGCCCACGCGTACAAACGGCGGCTTTTCGGGAGCGGGGGAGGTGTAGAATGTGCCGATTATCTTGGCTTTTATAAACCTGCCCGTTTCGTTGTTTTCGGAGGTCGCGGAGGGAGCCGCCGCTGCGGGTGGTGTCTGTCCGACGGGTGCTCCTATCGGAGAAAGCGGAGATATCGGCATGATCGGGGGAAGGTGCGGCGGCATTCCGCCTTTGCCCGGCTTGCCCTCGATAACTATATCCATATCCTCCGTGCTTATTTTTATTCTTGAAAGCTCGTTGTCCTTTACGATCTTCGCGAGAGCCTCTATACATTCTACCGTGTCTTGGATCGGAGTTTGTTCTTTATCTTTCATGCTCATATTCTTTATCTCCTTTTATATTCATTTTACGCGCGCGTATGTTTGCGTCCTTTTGGCTTTGCGGAAAGCCGAGACAGTGTGTAATGACGCGCCGGTTATTCTGCCGGTATCAAGCAAATACATCCGTTGTGTCCGCCGAACCCGAGGGAATTGCTGAGCGCGGCGGTTATTTTAAGCTCGCGCGCGCCTTCTGTCACATAATCGAGGTCGCATTCGGGATCGGGAACTTTATATCCGAGCGTTTGGTGGATCTTGCCATGCTTTACCGAAAGAGCCGTGACAATAGCTTCCACGCCTCCCGCGGCGCCCAGAAGATGCCCTGTCATGGATTTTGTCGAGTTTATCGCGATCTTTTTCGCGTGTTCGCCAAACGCAAGCTTTATTGCTTTCGTTTCGGTGAGGTCGTTCATATGGGTAGAGGTCCCGTGGGCGTTGATATAGTTTATCTGCTCGGGGGAAATTCCCGCTTCCTTTACGGCAAGCTCCATTGCCTTGGCGCCGCCTAAGCCGTCGGGGTCGGGACTCGTTTCGTGATAAGCGTCGCAGGTCGAGCCGTAGCCGCTTATTTCCGCGTAGATATTCGCGCCGCGCGCTTTCGCGTGTTCGTATTCCTCAAGCACAAGTATCCCGCAGCCGTCCGCAAGCACGAATCCGCTTCTCTCCGCGTCAAACGGGATCGACGCGCGGTCTGCGTCGGTCGAGCGGGTGATGGCCTTCATATTGTTGAACGCCGCATAGCAGAAGCCGATGTCCGAATGTTCCGTTCCTCCCGTTACCGCCGCGTCAAGATAGCCGTTCTTTATCGCGCGGAAGGCCTCGCCAATTGATTGTGTTCCTGAGGCGCAGGCTGTCGTAACGCAGAAATTGGAGCCTTTGAAGCCGTTTCTTATCGCAACCGTCCCCGCCGCCATATTTCCTATCATCTTTGTTATGGTAAACACGGAAACTCTGCCGCTGCCCTTGTTTCTGTATGCAAGCATCTCGTCCTCGGTCGTGCATATACCGCCGATACCGCTTCCGATGATACAGCCGACTCTGAAAGGGTCGAGGTCCTTAAAATCGGTTTTCGCGTCCTTGAGAGCCATATCCGCACAGTAAACGGCGTATTGTGTAATAATGTCGTTCCTTCGCAGCTCTTTTTTATCGAAAAGCGCGGACGGGTCGAAGTTCTTTACTCTCGCGACAACATTTTTCGCTTCGTTATCTTCCTCCGGAAACCAAGACTCAAGCGTAAAGCCGTGTTTTCCCGCCAAAAGGCTTTCCCAAAGCTCCTTTGGAGAATTTCCGCAGGGAGTTACACACCCCATTCCCGTTATTACTACTCTTCTTTCAGTACTCATAATTCCTCCGTTCAGCCGAGCGCAATTTCCCGATTACACTCGTGAAACCTAAATTTGTCAATGGCAGCTTGGATTTTCAGAGCTTGTGTGCGGTTTGCCGCACACAGTCAACTGTCAACTACATACTAAGTCCGCCGCTTATTTCGATTATCTGTCCCGTTACATAGGACGAATCATCTCCGCACAAAAACGCCACAACGTTTGCTATCTCCTCGGGCTGACCGTAGCGCTTCATCGCTATCTGCTCCAAAATCGCGTTCTTCTGTTCTTCCGTCAGCTTGTCTGTCATCGGCGTTTGTATAAATCCCGGAGCAACGGCGTTTACGCGAATGCCGCGTGAGCCAAGCTCCTTTGCCGCGGTCTTTGTCATGGCTATGACCGCGCCCTTTGACGCGGAATAGTTCATCTGCCCCGGATTTCCGTAAAGCCCCGCAACGGAAGCGAGATTTACTATGCTTCCGCTTTTCTGACGGAGCATTACCGCTCCCGCAAGCTTTGTCATATTGAATACCGACTTCTGGTTTATGCGTATGACCGTGTCATAGGTGTCCTCGCTCATTCTCAAAAGCAAACCGTCGCGGGTTATGCCGGCGTTGTTTACAAGAACGTCGATGGTCCCGAATTCTTCCTTTACCTTTTTTACAAGCTCCTCACACTGCGCGTAGTCCGAAACGTCCGCCGCGTAAACGCTTGCTTTCACTCCGAGCGATCTGCATTCCTCCGCGGTCTGCTGTCCTGCCTCTTCGGAAAGCTCGTTTATTGCGATGTCAAAACCGTCCTTTGCGAGCCTTTTTGCGATCGCCGCGCCTATTCCGCGACCCGAGCCGGTGATAATAGCTGTTTTACCCATAAAAATATCCTTTCGTTATATTGAGAACTATTTGATCGTCCATTATGTGTCCATTATGATCGAACCGTATGTAAGCCCCGCGCCGAAGCCAACCAGGCAAAGCTTCATTCCGCTTTTGAGCCTACCGCTCTTGAAAAGCTCGTCAATGCCCACGGGTATACAAGCGCTCGAAACATTTCCCATATACTCGATGTTTGTATAGACCTTGTCCTCGGGAATGCCTAAAAGCTCGGTCGCTTTTGCGATTATGCGCAGGTTTGCCTGGTGGGGTATGACCAGATCAAGCTCGGAGGGCGAAACGCCGCTTTTCTTTGAAACGTGTGTTACCGCGTCCGCCATTGCGTTTACGGCAAATTTATATACCGCTCTTCCGTCCTGATACAAGCAGTTTTTCTTTGCGAAGGTATCGAAGCGGTTTTCGTAGAATTCGTCCTCGCCTTTATAGAACGGGCAGTTGCTCTGATAGTTCACCTTACAGTAAAGCGCCTCGAACTCATCTCCCTCAGCGCCCATAAACGAGCTGAACTGTCCGTCGCTTTTCGTAACGACAACCGCTCCCGCCGCGTCGCCGAACAGAATGCAGTTTGCGCGGTCGGTGTAGTCCTGCTGGGAGGAGAGCTTTTCGCTCGCTACTATAAGAATTGTTTTGTATTTATCGGTCTCAAGATACTTCTGAGCAATGTCCATGGCGGTTATAAATCCCGTACAAGCGCTGTTTACATCAAAGCAGGACGCGTTTACCGCGCCTATTCGCTTTTGTATAAGGCATGACATCGCGGGATAAAAGAAATCCGGAGTACAGGTCGAAACGATAATGAGGTCGATTTTTTCGGCGGAGATCCCCGCGGACTTCAGCGCGTCCTTCGCCGCCTCCGTACCCATATAATAGTTCGGCTTGTCCACCGCGAGCTGGCGTTTTTTGATACCCGTGCGCGGAAAGATCCACTCATCGGAGGTATCTAAAATTTCCGAGAATTTGTCATTATCGGCTACAAAATCGGGTACATAGCGTCCTGTTCCCAAAAACTGCATTCCGCTCATAAAAAACTCCTTGATTTTATTTTCAAAATAATGTATAATATCAGTATGGTGTTTAAAGGGTCGATATATATGATCCGATGTAAAAATTTTCAATATACATTAGTTATTATAACTCATTTCGGTTAATTTGTCAAGTAGATGTTGGAAATTAAGGGGAGTGGGAAAGGAAAATTTTTCTTGGATCTTTATATCATGTTGTTTTTCCTCATATAAAGTTTGTTTATTCAGTAATCGGCAGGCTGAGCTGCCGTTATGAAGCACCATACCATAATATTAACACTACGGAGGTATAACTTAATGAAAACAGCGTTTTTGTTCTCGGGACAGGGTTCTCAGTATCCGCAGATGGGGCTGGAGCTTGTGGAAAGATATTCCGGCTCTGCGAAGATATTGGAGTGCGGGTCGGATATCATGGGGTTTGATCTAAAGGACAAGCTCGCGAACGCTTCCGCCGAGGAGCTTTCTCAGACACGTCTTTCACAGCCCGCCATATTTACCGTTTCTCTTATAGCGCTTGACGCGGCGAGAGAAAACGGCATAGACAACTGCGCGGTCGCGGGTCATTCGCTCGGAGAATACGCGGCGATGTATGCGGCGGGGATTTTGCCGATGGAGGACGCATTCAGGGCGATAAAGCTCAGAAGCGAGGCAATGGCAAAGGCTGCCGAAAATCAGAAGGGCGCAATGGCGGCGATAATCGGCTGTACAAACGAGGAGATAGAGCAGGTGCTCTCGGGTTTAAGCGGCTTTGCGGCTCCCGCAAACTACAACTCTCCCGTACAGACGGTCATAGCGGGAGAGGAAGCGGCAATTGACGAGGCGACAGCGAAGTTCGGCGAAATGGGAAAGCGCTCGGTAAAACTCGCGGTCTCCGCGGCGTTCCACACAAAGCTTATGAAGCCCGCGGCTGATGAGTTCAAGGAAAAGATATCGGGCTTTACATTCTCCGAGCCGAGCTGTGCTTTTTACTCAAATCTTTACGGAAATAAGCTCGATCTGTTTTCCGATATGCCCGAATATCTCGCGGCACATATCTGCTCGCCGGTCAAATTTGTCGATGAGCTGAATTCAATGCAGAGCGACGGGATAGACACGTATGTCGAGCTTGGACCGAACAAGGTGCTTTCGGGGCTTGTAAGAAAAACGCTCAAGGGCGTAACAAACGTAAATATTGAAAACAACGAAACAATGGAAAAGGCGCTTACGGCATTAAAAGGCTGAGACCTATCACTAAAAAGATAATTAAGTTGAAAGGATAAATATAACTATGAAGAAATTCGGTCTTATCGGCCATCCTCTCGGCCATTCTCTCTCTCCGCAGATACACAAGAGGTTGTTTGAGCTTTCGGGACTTTCGGAGGAATCGGAGTATACGCTAAACGACATTGCTCCCGAAGAGCTTTCGGGAAAGTATGCTTTTCTCGATGAATTTGAGGGAATAAACGTAACTATACCTCATAAGATCGCGATAATAGATTATTGCAGCGGGCTTTCCGAGGGCGCGAAGCGCTATCGCTCGGTAAACTGCGTGAGAGGCGGCGACAAAATGGGCTTCAACACCGACGCTATCGGCTTTACAAAGTCGATAGAGATGCTCGGCGCAAGCCTCAGCTCCCGCGTTACAGTCATCGGCTGCGGGGGAGTGGGGAGAATGATATGCATTGAGGCGGCGTGTCAGGGCGCGGAGCTTACTATTGCCGCGCTTGAAAAAGACCTTCCTTTGGCGGAAAAGGTCGTCGGGGAGATAAAGGCTCAGAACGCCGGGGCTGCGGTCAAAATCGAAGTCATAAAAGGCGGCGCGCTTGACAGCTCGGACGGCGGCGACCTGCTGATAAACGCAACTCCCGTGGGAATGTTCCCGAAGGTTGACGCTATGCCGTGTACGGAAGCTGTTGTGCAGAAGTTCGGTTCGGTTTTCGACGTTATCTATAACCCCAAGGAAACAATGCTTTTGAACACTGCCCGCAGGTTCGGCAAAAAGTCGATGAGCGGAACGGCAATGCTCGTGCTTCAGGCGGTGGCGGCGCACGAGATATGGTATGGCGCGAAGTTTGAAAAAAGCGACATCGACAAGCTGATAACCGACACGGAGAATCTGATATGAGCGTTTATTTATGCGGATTTATGGGCTGCGGAAAAAGCCATATAGGAAGAATGCTTGCGTCAAGGCTCGGAATGAAGCTTATTGACCTTGACAGGTATATTGTAAACGCCGAGAAAATGACTATCCCCGAGATCTTCGAGCAGTTCGGCGAACCGCATTTCCGCGCGCTCGAGGCTAAATACATCAGAGAGCTGTCGGAGGGGTTTATTGTCGCGACGGGCGGCGGGGCGCTGCTTAATTGTGAGACGGCGAAATTTGCGAGGGAGAGCGGGATCTCTGTTTATATAAACACCTCGTTTGAGACCTGCTTTGATCGTATAAAGGGCGACAAAAACCGGCCGCTTGTTGTAAAAAACACTCCCGAACAGCTCAGAGAGCTGTACAATGCCCGCGCTCCGATCTACCGCCAAAACAGCACCTTTATGGTAAACGGAAACACAAGCGATCATATAATCACGGGCGAGATAGCGAAGCTCGCGCAGTTTTCGGGACAGGCGCCCGTATAAGGCTGATAGGCGGCAGAATACTGAATAACGGGGAATTGAAATGGTAATAAAAAACGTGAAAATAATATCTATGTCGGGCGAGGATATCGAAAACGGATTTGTGCGGTTTAACGAGGTTTTTACCGAGATAGGCGAAATGAGCGGATATGTAAGGACCGACGAGGAGGAGCTTGACGGCTCGGGAAAAACGCTTTATCCGGGGTTTATCGACGCCCACTGCCATCTCGGAATGTGGAACGACGCGCTGTGCTTTGAGGGCGACGACGGAAACGAGGACACAGACCCTATGACCCCGCATCTTCGCGCAATTGACAGCATAAACGCGATGGACAGGTGTTTTGAGGACGCGGCTATGGCGGGCGTTACGTCCGTATGCACGGGCGCGGGAAGCGCAAATCCTATCGGAGGAAGCCTTGCGGTCATAAAAACGTTCGGCTCCAAGCGAGTCGACAAGCTTATTTTGAAGACTCCCGCGGCAATAAAATTCGCGCTCGGCGAAAATCCCAAAAACACATATAATGACCGTGACGAAGCGCCCGTAACGCGAATGGCGACTGCCGCAATGATCCGCGAGCAGCTCTCGAAGGCGCTGCGATATAAAGAGGATCTGGACGAGTATCTTCGCGCGAAGGGCAGTGAAGACGAGGTGTCAAGACCCGACTTCGACGCAAAATGCGAAGCGCTTATGCCGCTTTTTGACGCGAAAGACCCGCTTGAGGCGCATTTTCACTGTCACAGAGCGGACGACATCTTCACGGCTGTACGTATTGCGAAGGAGTTTAAGTTAAATTATGTGCTTATCCACTGTACGGACGGAGGGGTCATTGCGGACGAGCTTTCGGAGGACAAGCCGAAGGTCGTATTGGGTCCGATATTAGGCGACAGGGGAAAGCCCGAGCTTAAAAACCACAGCATAACAACTCCCGCGAAGATGCATGACTGCGGCATAGAGTTTGCTATATGCACCGACCACCCCGAAACTCCTATCCAGTATCTTCCTCTTACGGCGGCGCTCGCTGTGCGCGGAGGACTCGGACGTGAGACCGCGCTTAAAGCGATAACCGTAAACGCGGCGAAGATCCTCGGCGTTGAAAACCGTATAGGCTCGATAGAAGTTGGAAAGGACGCGGATCTCGCGCTGTTTTCGGGCGATCCGCTCGATGTGATGAACACGCCCGAGCTGGTTTGTGTAAACGGTAAAATTGTCATAAATAAGCTGAGTTAAGGAGAATATTTATGCGTGAGATAAATGCACAGCAGATTACGGAAGAGATCGCGAAGCTCTGCGTTGACGCTAATTTGCGGCTGCCCTGCGGAATGAGGGAATGTATTGAAAGCGCGAGGGAGCGCGAGGAAAGCGAGCTTTGTAAAAGCGTGCTTGGAGACATTGTTGACAACATCGACTGCGCGGGGGAGCTTTCCGTTCCTATCTGTCAGGATACGGGAATGGCAATCGTTTTCGCGGAGATAGGTCAGGATGTTCACATAACTGGCGGAGGCTTTGAGGATGCGGTGAATAAGGGCGTTGCAAAGGGGTATACAGAGGGAAAGCTCAGGCTTTCGATCGTAAGTGACCCTCTCATGCGCGAAAACACCAACGACAACACTCCCGCGCTTATACATACAAAAATTATCGACGGCGACAAAATAAAGCTAACCGTGGCTCCGAAGGGCTTCGGAAGCGAGAATATGAGCAGGCTTAAAATGTTTACGCCGTCCGCCTCAAAAGATGATCTTATAAACTTTGTGGTTGAGACTGCTTCTTTGGCGGGAAGCAACCCTTGTCCGCCGATTGTGGTCGGAGTTGGGATAGGAAGCGATTTTGAGGGAGCGGCGCTGCTTGCGAAAAAGGCTCTTTGCAGAGATCTGTCGCAAAGACACCCCGACCCGTTCTATGCCGAAATGGAGCGGGAGATGCTAAACGGGATAAACAAGCTCGGTATTGGCGCGCAGGGCTTCGGCGGCCGCATAACCGCGCTTTATGTAAACATCGAAAAAGCGCCTACGCATATCGCGGGACTGCCTTTGGCAGTAAATATCGGCTGTCATGTAACAAGACATTCGGAAATTATAATTTAGTTTTAATTTTTTAAAAAAATTCAAAAGATCGTGCAACCTTTTTTGTATATGGAAAGTATTATTTTTGACAGTGTAGTACTGATTTCTCATTAATTAAGGCAATCACCGGCAAAGCCCAAAGGGCGGTAATTGTGCGGTGTTGCCTTAAAAAAGCGGTGCGCTTATTAATGGAAATTAAGTATGAATCGGAGAACTATATGGAATTATCTCTCAGAACCGATGAAAGCTTCGACGAGGTAATGCGGCTGTACATTCCGACTGTGTACAGAATAGCATTCGAGCGGCTTGGAAATTCGGCTGACGCTGACGATGTGACGCAGGAGGTTTTTATTCGCTACTTTAAAGCCGACAAAACCTTTGAAAGCGAAGAACACAGAAAATTCTTTCTTATCCGCGTCACGATAAACTGTGTAAATTCTTTTGCGAGGAGTTCGTGGTTCAAAAACAGGGTACATACGGACGCGCTCGAAAATTTTGCCGAGCTTTCGGCGGGGGATACAACGGCGGAGAACACAGAAAAAACAGCCGCGAAAAGGGCAATTATTGAGGCGGTTTTAAAGCTGCCGGAAAAATACAGGACAGCGGTTCATTTGTTTTATTTTGAGGATATGTCAATAGCGCAGATAGCGAAGGTCACGAATCAAAAGGAAGCAACCGTAAAATCTCAGCTTTCGAGGGCGAGACAAAAGCTGAAAAAATTGCTTAACAGAAATGATTTTGAGTAGGAAGGGGATTTCTATGAGCTTTAAAAACGACTATAAATCCGCGCTCGGCTCGGTTTCCCCCGATACCGAAAAGATGATCGCGGATATTTACGAAAAGCTGGACGAAAACGCGCCGACAAAAATACGCGTACAGCAGAAGAAAAAACCCGTTTGGGTATATATCGGCTCCGCTTGCGGAGCGGCGGCTTGTGTTGCGCTGTTTGCGGTCGCCGTGTTCAGGATCGTCCCAAATTTTGTGAGCAACGATCATAATTATGCCGGACCGCTTCTCAACAATGCATATTTAACTGAAAACGCCACGGGAGGAAACGCCCAGGATATTGACGGTTATGACGCAAACGCAGATGACGCCTCGGCTCGGTCCTCGAACAGCTATGACGTCATCAGCTACAGCAGCGAACTCAGCGAAAGCAATGCTCCAAGTGAAACCAAACACGAAAACTTCGACAAGTATGATTGGAAGATCAATGAGAGTACCGTACTTGTGGTGAACGACGATATTTCGACCGCCGATGTGATCTCCTTAAACGGCTATGAATATTTCAGAGTGAATGAAACCGTAACGGTTTACAGAGCCCACGAAGGGGTACACCCCATCAGGACCGAAGACGGAAGAGTGTTTTATGTGATGTCCGATAGGGGCGTTGTACTTATTTCGGACACGGAGTGGGAGAAGGTACGGGAAATAAATGTGTTTTTTGTACAAGCCGACACTCGGTCGGAGATAGATGAGCTTCATATTCATTTGTTGGAGATCATTAAAACATTATCGGATGAGCAATGACAAACGCTTATGAAATTATGAAATAATGACGCGCTCGGAATTTTCCGAGCGCGTTTGGTTTTTATTTTACTGCCTGACGTCAACTGTCATGGGTATTATCTTATCCTCAGCTTCTCGGCGAAATCACCCGAATGCAGAGGCTGACCGTTTACGGTACCTTGAATGAGGTCTACATTGAACTTCCTTGCAAGCTTTTGTGTTTTGTCGTTGTCAACGCCGCTCACACAGACCGTTATTCCGCTTTTGTGCGCCTTTTCAATAAGCGCCTTTAAGTAGTTCGACGACACCTCGTCGCCGTGCAGCCTTTTTGAGCTGATTTTCGCAATATTTACATAAGGTGTTTTGAACAGCGTTTCCGTAAGAAAGCTCCTGCCCTTGTCCTCGCTTATTATGTTTATCCCAAGCTCTGAAAGGCGCTTCAGACTTACGCTGCTTGTGGCGAGAGTTCCGGAGCTTTCGGAGATCGAAACGCCTATGGCGTTCGGCGGGAGCGAATACGCTTCAAGGATCTTCTTGGTCGCGACAACAAAATCGTCTGAGTCCAATCCGAATCGCGGGTACTCAAACCCAACGCGGAAATTCGGATATCCCATACCCCGTACATTTGTACAGAACGCACAGACTTTGTTAAGCTCAAATTCATACAGCTCGCTTAAAAGCCCCAGCCGCTCTATTATCGGGAAGATCTTGTCGCGCGGCGCGATAAAGCCCTCTCTTTTCCAGAACAGTCTGCATTCACAGCTTATAAGATTGCCCGAATCCGCGTCCGTAATAGGTGAATACAGGTAATAAAACCCGTCGAAGCCGTTTTGGGCGTCGTTGCTCAGCATTTTTCTTATGCGGATATTTTCGTCAAGCTTGTTTTCCGAGTCGGCGATAATTATTGAGCCGTTAAGACTGTCCTCGCCCTTTTCAAATTTGAGCGTTTCGGACGCGGAATTTTCGTATTCCTCCGCCGTATATACTTCGTCCGGAAAGAAGCTTACGCTCGCATACATCTCAATTTCGTGATTTGTGTCGTCATAATACCATGTTCTTGAAAATTTTTCAAGAATTCTTTTCGCAAACGCGAGAGCGGTGTCCTTATCCGCGTTTTCGATCATGACAAACAGAATGTAGCTTTTAAAAAGGTAAACACTTATGGGATCACCCGACGGTATCGCCGCAAGATATTCCGCTATGCTGCCGACAATGCCGTCCGCGTACTGACAGCCGTAGGATTTTGTCATTGCCTTATAGTTCGCTATCTCAAACGTTATAACCGCACCGTTCTTACCGTCCTGTACAAGTGACGCAAAATCGCTTTCAAACGCGGTCCTGTTCGGAATCCCCGTTGCGGCGTCGCGATATGCGAGCCTTTGCAGATGCTCCTGCGAAAGCGCAAGCTTGTTTTCCGTAAACGAGCGGTAAATAAGCGTCGTCAATACCTGAGTAATGCTTCTTAAAACCTTTCTTTCGCGGTTTGTCCATGTTCTTCCCGATTGGTGCGAGATAAACATAAATACGCCCCGCGCGTCGCCGTTGTCGTATATCCTCGAAAGCGCGCAGCTTCTGTTAAGCTCGCTTTTCGTTCCGCGCACTTCGTCCTCGTTTACGCATACTATCGGGTTTATATCAAGCTCTTCGTTTATTTTTTCGTTTGAGATAAAATCGCCCGAAGCAGGTATTATAGCGCCTTTTTCGTCCCAGTGGTAGACCTTCGGCGGGTTTTCCGTGTCGATGCAGAAAATGATGCGGTCGAGCGCGAAATAGTCCTTTAACAGCGGAATTATCCGTCCGAACGTCTCGAAGGTAGTTTTACACTTCAGCACACTCGTGTAAATGCCGTTTATCAGCATCTGATCCTCAAAATTTTCGCCGAGCAGTTTGTTGGCGTTCTGACTGTTTTCAACCTCCTCGCCGATGACTATATAGGAGTTTGCGATATTGCTTACAGTCTGGACCATAATATCAAGAAGCTGAGAATTTTCGTTTATATCGTCTAAATTTTCTCCTGCAATTACCCAATCTGCGACCGTCATATGCTTTATGCGGATGCTTTTTTTGCGCTGGTAGCTCATTTTGTTCAGGTTTATGCTTTTGGACTGACCGTTTGCGCAGGCTATAATGTGTCCGCTCGGAGAAACGATAGCCGAATACAGACCTTTGGTTTTCGCGAAGGGCTGTTGGATAAGCTCGAGATAGTTTTCGCCGAGGATCTCGGAAAGAGACGGCGGTTCATTTCCTTTTTCAAACGTTTTACTGAGCTTGCATTTGAAGTTTTCGATAACGGCGTCCTCCGCTCCGCATTCAAGATACTCGGAAACGTCGTTCATTACCCCAAGAAACTCGGTCGAATTTTCCGAAGAACGCTCGGGTGTCGCGGAGATATAATACCACTTGTACGTGCCGTCAAGGTTAAGTCGCGAATGGGAATTTAACCGGCGGTTTCTTCCGTCAATGACGTCGTTTACTGCCTCGCAGAAAGGCATATAATCGTCGGGATGGATCATACTGCTCATCAGCGCGGGAGCGAGATCTCTCTCTCCGAGAAATTCAACAGGGAAGCCCGCCTTATATTTCATTGAAAAAGCGTAATTCCCGCTATACTTCAAAGCTCTCTCAAGTTTCGACATTAAGTATCACCTCTGAAAATTCCCAATTTGATGTTAGATGTGCAAAATATATAAAAGTTTTCAATAATTAAAAAAGTTTTTATTGAAAATATTCACTCATCGTGTTTATTATACCAAAAAATATTCAACATTTCAAGTGCTTTTTTGTCGATTTCACAAATTTTTCAAATTTTTATAAATAATTACAAAATTTAAATAGAATTTCTATTACGTTGTTTTTGCGGATTTATTTAAAAAGAATTTCAAAATTCATCATTTGGCGGCAGCGGAGCTGCCGTCAAAT
>JAFLUE010000199.1 GCA_022508945.1 Oscillospiraceae bacterium | reverse complement strand
CGCGGGTAATGTCCTCCTGCATTTTCTGAGCTTTTCTTACCATCTGGTTCATATTCGCGTTTGAATTCTGATATTCTTGTGGCAGTCTTGATTTCATAATAATTTCCTTTCAATTATATTCCAATGCTCAATATTCCAGCCGCCCCGCGGCATATGTCAACTTATTTTGATCTCGATCCCCAGGCTCCTTGCCTTATTCAGAAGCCTTTCGACCTCGCTTTGATCTTCGGCAGAGCCTTCCTCCAAAGCCTTTTCGAGCTTAAGAACGATCGGATATCCCAGCGCGTTTGAGAGCTTATTTTGCAGATCCGTCAGCATATCATTTTTCACGTTTTCCAGCAAAAGCGGTCTGCTCGAGCGGACAATAAGCGTCCCTTTGTCAAGCTCCGCCTCCGAGCCGTCCAACAGTGTCTGCATGAATCTGTCATCACACTTTTCGATCGCCCCGAGCCATTCCTCCCGCGAGATCCGCTCGGGGATCGTCGGGCTTTCCTCGGGCATTTCTTCGCGGATATCCCCGACGGCTTGCTCCTCTGTTTTCTCCCGAACATCACCTGTCGGCTTCTGAGCTTCAGGCTCATAGACGCGCTCCTCCGAAGACGGCGGCTCCGAATAAGACTCGATCGGCGGACCTTCAAAAGCAGCTTCGCGAGTGTTCTCCGAAACAACCTCGAGCGGCTTCTCCGAAGCCTTATCCGAAGCCTGCTCCGCTTCAGAGCCTAATTTTAAAGCCTCTTTGGCGACCTCGCGCATTCTGCTGAGGTTTATAAGATTTTCGCGGGACATTTTTTCCGGAGGAGTAGGAATAAACTCCTCTTTCTGCGGCTGAACCTCGCGGTATTCCCCGCGCATCGAAACGGCTCTTTCGCCGCTGCTCGCCGAGGCTCCTGTACACATTTTCACAAAGCACATTTCCGCAAAGGTCCTGCGCTGTCTGGTTTTTCCTATTCCGTCCGCACATTCCCTCAGTATCGTAAGACACCTGAGAATATCCCCCAGCGTAAACAACTCCGCGTTTTTCTTCGCGTTTTCATGATCTCCTGGCATACATGAAAGCAGATCCAAATCATTCGGCGCTGTCTTACACAACATCAGGTCGCGGAAATGTCCCGAAAGCTCGTCGATAATGACCGCCATGTCCTTCGACGCTTTGTGAAGCTCGGACAAAAGCCTTATACAGCCCCCCGTGTCGCCCTCCGCGATCATTCGCGAAAAATCGAAAAGATACCTGTTGTCCGCAACGCCCGCACAGTCGCGCACGATCTCACTCGTAACACGCTTGTCCGACGAAACACACTTATCCAAAATCGACAGCGCGTCTCTCATTCCGCCGTCCGAAAGCCTTGAAATAAGCAGCGCCGCGTCCTCGTCAAGCTGCACTTCCTCTTTTTGTGCAACCTCAAGCAGCCTCTTTGCGCTTTTCGCCGCGTCAACTCTTCTGAACTCAAATCTCTGACATCTTGAAACGATCGTCGCGGGAACTTTATGAAGCTCGGTCGTCGCTAAAATAAACTTAATGTGTTCGGGCGGTTCTTCAAGCGTTTTCAAAAGCGCATTGAACGCCTCCGTCGTAAGCATATGGACCTCGTCGATTATATAAACGCGGTACTTACAGCTTACCGGCGAATATGAGACCTCGTCGCGGAGCTGTCTAACATCGTCCACGCCTCTGTTTGAAGCCGCGTCCATTTCGACAATATCCGTAGCCGTCCCGCTTAATATCTCCTTACAGCTCTCACATTCAAGACAGGGATTTCCGTCCTTTGGATCAAGACAGTTGACCGCCGCCGCGAAGATCTTCGCACAGGTCGTTTTTCCCGTTCCTCTCGAGCCTGTAAACAAGTACGCGTGAGCCGCCGCACCGTTTTTTATCTGATTTTTGAGGGTAGTTGTGATATGCTCCTGCGAGATAACATCATCAAATGTTCTCGGACGATATTTCCGATAAAGAGCAAGATACATTCACCCACCGCCGTTTCTAATCAAAATCAGTAAAAAGTGTTCTCGATTATGGGTACAGGCTTGCCGTACACACAAAGCTTTCCGCTTAATGCTGCTCGGTTCCCCGCCTGACATGGTTCACGGCGCAATGCTGTCGGGGCCTGCGCCCATAATCGAAAACACTCATTACAAATACACATTATATTATACACCAAATCCGCCCAAAAATCAAGTACTTTTTTCAAAAACTTTATGTTGATACAAGTTTTGCATATCAACATTATTTTTGATATGTATAACCGCACTGTATGTATCTCCTCATATATCCAGCCCGTAGCCCCTGAGCGTTTCGGTGTTCGCCGCTTTTCGGCGTTCAAGTTCAAGTTCTATCAATTCATAGAATTGGGTATCGTTTTTGATCTCGTTCATCTTAGAGATACGCTCTTGCTTGATTTCACCGATCTTACTGCAAAATTCCTCATAATCTTCTTTGGAATATCTGTCGTTTTCACATTCGACGCGTTTTCTATTATCGTGCAAAGACCGCTCCATACGCCGATCAACAAAGCCGGGATAGTCCCTGACCTTAAAAAGTATAAGCCCCTCATCAGAAATATTGTTGGGATTAAGCTCGCCGCCCCTGACCGCGTCAAAATGGCACTTCATATTAAGAAAATCATTGATCATAATACAATACCGTGTAAATGAATCGAAATCAACGATTTTGTTAAACTCCGGCAGCACAATATTTTTAAATTGCTCTAACGCAAACCTCATTTCTTCATGCTGTGATACGGGATCGTCAATAATATAGGACAACTCACAAAACTTTTTATATAGATCGCTGCCAAAGTTTTGATCGTTTATACGGCAATAAGTATACGCAATGGGATGGAGCCAACGCGTATGAACCCTTGGAGAGAGCGACAGATCAATTTCCGGTCTGTATACGGTAGCCACTCCGCTTAAAATATCAAACCCCTCGCGTTTCACCACACGAAAATACGAATGATCCTTTCTTACGGCAATAACCTGAATTATCTCTCCGCCCGGCACTACCCGCACAAAATACGGCTGTCTTCCTTTGATTTTCTTAAAGCCGAACTCCGCAAGTCCCTCGCCGAAAACTTTATTAAACGCCGCGTTCAGGGACATGACTTTTTCTTGAGCTGCCTTAAAGTAAAACGCCGCAACATTATCGTTTCCGTCCGCCTTTTCCGAAACATCATCATAGTCCGCGTCTATGTAATACGGGTCTATCCCAAGCACAGCCGCCACCTTGCCCAGCGCGTCCTCAACAAA
>JAFLUE010000198.1 GCA_022508945.1 Oscillospiraceae bacterium | reverse complement strand
AATATGAACCAGATGGTAAGAAAAGCTCAGAAAATGCAGGAGGACATTACCCGCGTTCAGGAGGAGCTTGAGCAGAAGGAATTCAAAAAGCAGGTCGGCGGCGGAGCGCTTGAGCTTATAATGACAGGCGACAAGAAGCTTAAAGCCGTGACTATCAAGCCGGAGGTAGTTGATCCGGAGGATATCGAAATGCTTCAGGACCTTATTATCAGCGGCGTAAATGAGATCATTTCGGAGATCGAGGACTACAGCGCGGCGGAGATGGAGAAGATCACGGGCGGCGTAACTATGCCCGGACTGTTCTGATCTTTACTGGTTCCTATTGGATAAAGAGGAGCTTTTAAAACTCCCGCCCGTACTTTTTGCGCCTTTTTTGGCGGCGGGAACACTGGCGGCATATTTTGGCGGCGGTTTGGCGGGCGGAATTATTTTCGCCGCTTCCGCCGCTTTTTCGTTATTTTTTGCGGGAAAGCTGCCGAAGGCGGCTGTCTGCTCTTCGGGAGCGGCATTGGGCGCGGCGGTCATGCTGATCTACACCATGTTTTACAGCGCGTCTGTCCTGAATTACGCGGGAAGGACCGTTCTGACCGAAGTCAAGGTAATGGAGATTACGGCTGATTCGGGGGATACACAGCAGTTTATCGGAGAAATAGACCTCAATTCTTTTCGGACGACCGTAAGACTTAACGGAGCAAGTCTGGTCGAGACGGGAGATATGGCTGTGGCGGTTATTGATCTGGAAAGAGCCGACAAAGAAAATGAGCTTAGAAATCTTTCAAAAGGAATCCTTCTTTCGGGAGATATTTTGGAATATGTTGAAATAAAAAGGACGCCATTCACTTTTGAGGCAATTGTTGAAAGCCTTCGCGGCGCTATGACGGAGCGGCTTGAGTCGACGGTTTTCGGAGACAGCCGCGAGCTTGCTTCAGCCATGTTTTTCGGAAAGGACGAGGGGTTATCGCCGCTGCTTTCGGAGCGCTTAAGGATAAGCGGAGCTTCACATTTTACCGCCATCTCCGGAGCACATTTTGCGATTTTGGCGTCGCTTTTGCTTCAGTTTTTCCCAAGCAAAAACCGCAGGGCGAGAGCGGTATTTTCGTTTTTTATTACGCCGTGTGCGGTCATTTTCTTTGGAGCTTCGCTTTCGGTCATACGCTCGTCGCTTATGTTTTTTATTATAAGCACAGCGCCGTTGTTTTACAGGGCTTCAAACACGCTCAACACTCTTTGTGTTACGGTTTGTATTATTTTGACGGTTATGCCGCAGTCGATACTCGATATCGGCTTTGCGATGTCGGTTTTGGGCGTTTTGGGTGCGGGAATTGCGGGACCGGAGATCGGAAAGAAGATCTGTGAGCTGGTTCCTCCGAAAATGAAGGCTGTGTCTCCGATAATCACGGTGTTTTTCTCGTCGATGTGTGCGGTGATATGCACGGCGCCTGTGAGTACGGCGGTCTTCAAGGGGATCTCGCTTAACGCGGTTTTGGCGTCGATATTGATAATGCCTCTTTTAGCGGCAGGCATGACGTTTATGCTGCTTCTTGGAATGACAGGCGCGGGAGTTTTTGCCGTACCGATCGATCTTTCAATGAAGCTTATAATTATAATAGTCAACTTCTTCGGCGGAAACCGAGCGGCGTTTCTTGATCTCGATTTCGCCGGAGCATGGCTCTTGGCGGCGATATGCGCGGCGTTTGTGCTGGCTGCGGCGTTTGGGGATATGAAAACGCTGAGGAAGAGCGGAGTGAATATTGTTGTGATATCGGCAATATCCGTCGGACTTTCGTTTTATGTAAACGCAAAGCGCTGTGAGATCCGCTTTGTCGGCAACAGCACCACAAGCGCGGCGGTTGTTATATGGAAGAACGAGGCGGATGTGTTTGTTTCGGGAAGCGGCGTGGGACTTGCCGATGATATTTCCGAATGTTTGCGGGAGCATGGCGCATATAAGATCGGAACGCTGGCGGCTCTTGAGGCGGATTATTGCGGAGAGCTTGCGATCTATGAGCTTTCCGAGCTTGTTGAGATCGAAAATGTTGTTCTTAGCGAAAGTATTTCGGGAATATCCGCGCAGATCGTCGATAAAGATGCGAGATTCAGTGTAAACGGCGTTACGATCGCCTCTGCAAAAGTTTCAGACAGCGAGACCGACGCGGATATTATCCTCTATCACGGCTCTGTTACAAGTCCTCCGAAAACATCTGCAAGGTATGCTGTTTATTTTACAAACACAAAGCATGAGCTTCCCGAAAATGCAATAAACATATATCGCTCCCGTGATTACCGCTTCATATTGAAGGCGGGCCGTCCGGATATAAGTATAACATAGGAGAATGGTTTCACGTGTTTTGCACGGAAATTTCCCAATTAAGTGAGGTTTAAATATGTCCGAATTTGTATCATTGCCGCTGGCTCTTGCGGCAGAGCAGTTTGCTAAGCTTCCGGGGATCGGAATGAAAACCGCGCAGAGGCTTGCGTACTATGTGCTGAACCTCCCGGAAAATGAGGTCAGGACATTTGCGGAAAACATAATAAAGGCGCGGGAGAGCGTACATTTATGCGGCTGTTGTCAAAATTTTACGGAGCGCGATCTATGCTCTATATGCGCTGATGAAAACCGCGACAAGAGCATCATCTGCGTTGTGGAATCGCCGAAGGACGTTTCGGCGTTTGAGCGTGCGGGCGGCTATGACGGGCTTTATCATGTCCTTCATGGGCTTTTGTCGCCTATGGACGGAATAAAGGCGGAGGATCTAAAGATCAAGGAGCTTATTTCGCGGCTTTCCGATGTGAAAGAGGTAATTATGGCGACAAATCCGACAGTTGAGGGAGAAGCAACCGCAATGTACCTCGGACGCACCATAAAGCCCATGGGGATCAAGGTCACACGGCTTGCGTATGGGCTTCCCGCAGGTTCGGCTTTGGAGTTTGCGGACGATGTGACGCTCGCAAAGGCTCTTGAAAACAGAAATGAGCTTTAGTTTTATGCAGCAAAACTCTCGAAAATCCGAGGGGCATATTACGGTGTGACGCGTGTCGGGTATGCCGCATACGAGCTGCTGTTCTGAAAGAATAGGTATTGAGCGATAGTCAAAAACAACATAATAGATAATCGCGAATTTCAAAAAGCATAAAATTTTTTTGAAAAAATTTTATGCGGTTCTCACTTTACGGCAGCTTCGCTGCCGTAAAGTGATGAATTTTGAAATTCTTTTTAAATAAATTCGTCGAAACAACGCTTTTGGTTTTTTCTACATAATAGAGCATTGCGAAATTTCAAAATGCAGCCGCCGCGGCGGAGCAAAG
>JAFLUE010000197.1 GCA_022508945.1 Oscillospiraceae bacterium | reverse complement strand
CGCCGCGGCGGCTGCATTTTGAAATTTCGCAATGCTCTATTATGTAGTTCTGAACATTTTCTACAAGCTGAGATAATTATATCATAATTATCTTGGCTTGTCAATAATACCGATTACTGTCCACTGTCAATCGAAAAAAAGAAGGCTGTCATACAGACAGCCAAAATAAAAAGGGAGCGGGATTATTTTTGAATTTGTTCATACAGCTTTTTTGGAGTCATGTGAACAAACTCTAAACAGATCGCAGATTCAGGCTGTCGAGAAGCCCTCAGATGTTAGGAAGCCGTACCGCGGCTGACGCAGCAGATAGGGACTATCGGCAGCCTGTCTGAAATCTGTTTTAAACGTTGAACAATAGCTCATCATATGTCGGATAAGGCCAGTATTCCTCTCCGACAATAGTCTCAAGCTCATCCGCCACAGCGCGCAGCGACTGCATCGTGCTGAAAACCTCGTCGTGGTAACAGCGAGCCTTTGCTTCTTCGTCCTCAATGGCGTGTGCCTTTACAACAGCGTCCGAAAGCTCATAAGCCTTTTCGGAAAGCTGAACCGTAAGTTCGTTTACCTTCTTTGCCACAGCAGTCTCAACCGTAGGCTCAATGCCTGCCGATTTCTTGCTTGCCGCGATATCGCAAACGTCCTTAGCGAATTTCATGACCGCCGGCAAGATCTCTGTTTTGGCTATATCAGCCGCGGTCAACGCTTCGATATTTATGACCTTTGAGTAGTTTTCGAGAAGGATCTCCTGTCTTGAGTGAAGCTCGATCTCGCTGTAAACCTTGAACTTCTTGAACAGCGCAACATTCTTCGGAGCGGTAATGCATGAAAGAGCGTCAACTGTTGACTTGAGATTCGGCAGACCGCGTCTTTCGGCTTCCTCCTGCCATTCGTTTCCATAGCCGTTGCCGTTGAAAATAACCCTCTTGTGTTCTCTTATCGTCTTTACAAGCAGGTCATGAAGCGCCTCGTTGAAGCTTTTCGCACTTTCAAGCTCGTCTGCGAATTCCGTCAGCGAATTTGCTACAATAGTATTAAGGATCGTGTTCGGACCCGCAATATTAAGGTTTGAACCAACCATTCTGAACTCAAACTTGTTTCCCGTAAACGCGAACGGAGAGGTCCTGTTTCGGTCGGTGCTGTCCTTCGGGAAATCAGGCAGAGAGGAAACGCCTACGTTAAACATCTGCTTTCCGTTGGAGGTATACTCCTTGCCCTCCACAAGCGCGTCCACAACGCCCTGAAGCTCTTCTCCGAGGAATATCGAGATTATAGCGGGAGGCGCCTCGTTTGCGCCGAGTCTGTGGTCGTTTCCGGGAGAAGCGACCGACATTCTCAGCAGGTCGGCATACTCGTCAACCGCCTTGATGATCGCGGCAAGGAAGGTCAAAAACTGAGCGTTTTCCATAGGGGAATTTCCGGGATCAAGCAGATTCTGTCCGTCGTCAGTGGACAGACTCCAGTTGTCGTGCTTGCCCGAGCCGTTTATGCCCGCAAAAGGCTTTTCATGAAGCAGACACACAAGTCCGTGTTCAAGAGCTACCTTTTTCATAAGCTCCATAGTGAGCTGGTTCTGGTCGGTCGCGAGATTTGCGGGAGCAAATATCGGCGCGTTTTCGTGCTGTGCTGGAGCAACCTCGTTGTGCTTTGTTTTGGATGTAATGCCGAGCTTCCAAAGACGCTCGTCAAGATCCTTCATATATTCGGCGATGCGATCCTTGATAACTCCGAAATAGTGGTCCTCAAGCTCCTGACCCTTTGGAGCGGGTGCGCCGAAAAGCGTTCTTCCCGTAAAAATAAGGTCCTTTCGCTTATCGTAATTCTTCTTGTCGATCAAAAAATATTCCTGTTCCGCGCCAACTGTAGCAACAACGCGCTTTGTGGTCGTGTTTCCGAACAGCTTCAAAACTCTCAGCGCCGCATCGGACACAGCGTCCATCGAGCGCAGAAGCGGCGTTTTCTTGTCGAGAGCTTCTCCCGAGTATGAATAGAACGCGGTAGGGATATAAAGCGAACCGCCCTTTACAAAAGCGTAAGAGGTCGGATCCCACGCGGTATATCCGCGCGCCTCGAACGTTGCTCGGAGTCCTCCCGACGGAAAGCTCGACGCGTCAGGCTCACCTTTTATAAGCTCCTTTCCGGAAAATTCCATAATAACGGTCCCGTCGTTTGTGGGGGAGATAAAGCTGTCGTGTTTTTCCGCGGTTATTCCCGTCATCGGCTGGAACCAGTGGGTGTAGTGTGTAGCTCCTTTTTCGATCGCCCAATCCTTCATCGCGTTTGCGACAATGTCCGAGATCGAGCTGTCAAGCTCCTTTCCCTCGGCGATCGTTTTTTTCAGCGCCTTAAAAACATTTTTCGGCAAGCGCTGTCTCATTGTTTCCTCGTTGAACACGTCGATGCCGAACTGTTCAACAACATTGAAATTATCCATAATCCCAATCCTCCTGAATTTCTTGTCTTAATACGAAAAAACGGCGCCAAGACGCGGGTATCCCGCTCTCGAAACGCCGTCGTTTCTTTGTTACGTTCATATTATACACTATTTCCCCATTTTTGTCTATCGGAAATTCAAACAAATTAAAGTAAATTATATTTTTTTTATTGTAAGTTTTGTACAAAAAATATGCAAGCAAGCATCCTTAATAATTCTAAAAATGGCGTCTTATGACCAAAATCAACGATATTTTGCAGGAATTTAAAGCCAAGCTTTCAAAATTGTTCGATTTAGGAATCAGAGGTAAGAGGAAAAAAGTTGGGTTCCGGATCGAAAGTCTTATGTTTGACTTGTAAACGGCTCGTCAACGCTTCTGACATCTTACTTCTAACATATAATCTCTAATTTGCATATAGTGTAAAAAAAGTGAAATGGGTGATTTTGTGTTGGAAATTCCGCTTAGCTGTCTTGGCGTAGGAAAAAGCGCTGTTGTAAAGAGCCTTTCGGTTCATGGCGCGCTGAGACGGCGGCTTTCGGATATAGGGGTCGTGGAGGGTGCGGCGGTAAAGTGTGTCGGAAGAAGCCCTCTCGGCGATCCTGCCGCGTATATGATTTGCGGCGCGGTCATCGCGATACGCGATTGCGACAGCAGGGGCGTATCTGTGGAACCCTTATAGCAGACTGCCGGCAAAAAGTTTTGAAAAACAAAGTGAAATATATTAAAAGTCTTTGGAAAAGAAAAGCCATTAATATAGCTCGGACTGTATATTGACCCTCAAAAACAGCGTATTTGAGGATCGTGAATTTCAAATAATTCCGTTAAAACAACGTTTTTGGGCTTTTCTGCAAGCTGAGCCGTAAATATGGCATTTCACCAATAAAAATTCGGAGCGCAT
>JAFLUE010000196.1 GCA_022508945.1 Oscillospiraceae bacterium | reverse complement strand
ACCGCGCGTAGTGCGCTTTGTAGGCGCGGTTGTAGGTCTGCCAGACGGGATCGTTTTTGTACTTGTCGCCGTAACGCCGCCGCGCGCCTACATCTCGGCAGGTCTTGTCTGGCTCGTCGGACAGCGGACTGTCGCAGTAGGAAAAATAACGCCCGCCGTTCTCGTCCCTCTCGCCTGTGCCGTATTCGCTAACATAGTCCTCGTCAATGCGGTCGGACGAGCTCAATCCGTTCTCGAAAAAGTAGTCATGACTGTTCAGAAAATCGTCCAGCCCTATTATCGGATAGCGCAGGATCTTATTGTACGGCGGAAGTTTTCGGAGCATTTTGTTAACCTTGTCAAGCAGCGACATAGCGTCGTGAACATTATCGTTGAAGCCGTGAAAATAGTCGTAATCCATTTCCGGAAAAATGTTCAGACGGATCATAAATTGTCGGATTTCGTAGATGAAATCTTTCAGATCTATGTTTTCGTGGGTGTGTAATTCAAAAAAGCCGTTAAAATTTCGTTGGAATTATACCTGTATTTTTCGTTAATGTAGACCTCGCTGTTGTAAAAATACGCTTTAAAATCAAACATTTCAGACCTCCGAAAATTTTTATCTGTAGATAACGCGAACCGAAAAATAGAGAATATATTTTAATTATACAACATCTATTGAAGTGGTATGCTAAAATAGACAATCAGAGGTCGGCAGAAAACATCTATTGACCTCAAAAATTTAACGGAGGAAAAAAATGAAGGAATCGTTCTATACGAATTATGACGAACTGCTGCTGTTTCTTAACGCAGAAATACTCGCAAAGCTGCTTGTAGTGGCTTTTTCTACTGTGATTTTGATAGTGATTCAAGGGGACTGCTTGTGTTTTTGTTGTATTCAATAGCATTTTCCTCTATTATCATTATACGGCTTTTCCGAAGATTACGCATTGACTGAAAATTGACCCAAAATTGAGTGATTTACAAGATTGAAAAGAATAATCCCACTTATGCTTTAAGATGTTTGCAGACAAGAAAAAGCCGCTTGTGAAAACCTCACAAGCGGCTGAATTCTATTAAACCAGTTTCTTTTTATTAACAGTCACGGCTGCCACGATGATCGCTAAAGCGATCGCAGCTATCGCGATAGGTGTAGCTGCTCCCGTGTTGGGATTGTCGGAAGCGGTATCGTTGGAATTGACATCATCGGAATAAGATACCTCGGTGTCCTGATACGCGATAGAATAGGTGGAGAATTTGTCGGTAACTATTGTGATAGTATTGGGGTCGTTGTCCTCGTCTTCAAGTACCTCGGCTACGCCGTCGTGAACACGAACAATAGCAAACGCTCTGTTTGCGCTCCGAAATTCTTTGGGTATCTCGATAGTCACGCGTATCGGTGTGTTGAGTTCAGTGATCTTCTCGACTTGCTGACCGTTTATCAGCTTTATCAGGTCGATGTTCAGATACATACCGAGAGTGTATTCCGTGTTGGTAAGAACAGCCTTGGTGACTTGCTTGTCCTCGGTGGGAACAGTGTCGCCCGCGTCCTCGACTGACAAGATTATATCCACATCAGCGCCGTTTTCAACTGCCGCCTTTTCTTCGGGAGTGAGGTGACTTGCGATCACCTCATCTTTCAGTCGGCTCGACGTTTCCTCGCTGATTGACACATCGGGAGCGTTCTCGCCGCTTGCGGAATTAACGGTAACATTGCCTGCGCCGTTTCCACCTGACGGGTCATTTGTATCTCCCGTAGAGGGGGCGTTGTTGTCGCCATCACCGGTGCCGCCTGTTGGGGGCAGCTTCTCTATCTTTTCGATCTTTGTTGCGCCGCAATCGCCGCAAGTGTAGGTCATCTCTCCCTCTTCGATTTCAGTCGCGGGTTTTGTAACCTTACCGTCATCCCATTCGTGATCGACAGGTGTGTCGGTCGCTTTGTCAATAGGGCATACGTGCCAGTGTCCGTTTTCGTCGTGACCCTCCCATTTGCCGCTGAAATCGTGTTCGTGCTTCGGTATGACCTCGGTGTATGTAGCCTTACAATCGGTGCAGGTAAAGAGCTTTTCGCCCTCGGTTTCCGCGGTAGGCTCAAGCGTGATCTCGCCGTCATTCCAACGGTGTTCATTTTGCACGGACTTTCCGCAATTTTCGCAAGTTCCGCTGTGGTGCTTGCCGTCTTGATCGGCTGTCCACTTCATATCCTCGTGCTGACACTCAACCCAGCTTGCGTAAAGGGTCTGTGCCGCTGTGATCTCAACCCTTGTATCGGCTGTGACCTTGTTGCCCTGACCGTTTGCCGCGGTAAACCAACCGCCAAAGGAAAATCCTGTTTTCTTCGGTGTAGGCAGTTCGCCGTATGTACTGTCGTATGTGACCGTTTGGCTTGTCTTGCTGTTATCACTTGTTGCGCCCTGATAGTCAAAGGTCACGGTGTATTGGTTTGCAGTCCAATGAGCATAGAGGGTCTGACTTTCGGTGATCGTCACCTTTGTGCCGCTTGTTACCTCGCTGCCGCCGCTTGCCGCGGTAAACCAACCGTCAAACGTGTATCCTGTTTTCGTTGGTGTCGGCAGAGTACCATAGGTGCTGTCGAATGTGACCTCTTTCTTTTCGGTACTGTTATTATCTGTAGCTCCGTTATAGTCAAAGGTTACGGTGTATGTGTTTGCCGTCCAACAAGGATAAAGTGTGATATTATCATCAGGCGAAAATGTTTCGTTAAGTTCATACACCTTTGCTCCGCCGTCTGATGTTGACCAACCCGTCTGTGTGTAGCCTGTGCGTGTAAAGACTGCGCCGGGCAGTGTTACGCTCTCTCCCTCCGCTACTGTATCCGCATTATGTGAGCCTGTGACATTCGAGGGTGTTCCTTTGTCATAGGTAATAGTGTATGTCGCAAGCAACGCAAGCTCAAGCTGACCGTTGCTGTTTTTACGCACTGCATAGCCATCAGCAGATGTAAATTTAGTCTTGTCATTGTATGATGTTGTGGCGTTGTTCGTGATCTCAACAGGACTGCCCACTGCGGGATCAGTTGCTGTCAATACAGAATACGGAGCTGCGTTCCCAAGAGTACCTGTGACGGTTATTTTCTGACCGTTTGACAGATAAATATCCGCTGTGCTTCCTGTAAAGGTCGGTGAACCGGACAATTCAAATGTGCCGCTATTGTTATACATTCCATATCGACCATTGAATGTTCCTCCGCTTATTATAATTTTTGAATTTCCTGTGTTCCACACAGCCCAGTTGCTGCTGGTAATATCACAGTTCTCAACGATCATAGTTCCGCCGTTGTCATTACGCAATCCTTTATCGGCTTTTGTATTATCGTCGGTAGACGTTCCCTCTG
>JAFLUE010000195.1 GCA_022508945.1 Oscillospiraceae bacterium | reverse complement strand
TCAAGCCGTCCTTCCAATCGCCCACGAAGTTCCATGACATGACATTCCCGTTTTCGTAATAGCCGGTCTCTGTGCCTTGCCCGTCTGCTACCCCGTTCTTCCAATAGCCATCATAGACATAGGTGACTTTCCCGTTTTCGCCATATTGGGTGTCTGTGCCATACCCGTGTCGATCACCGTCCTTAAACTCGCCCTCATAGCGCCTCGTGATGTTCCCGTTTTTGTCATAGTCGGTTCCTGAGCCATATCCGTTTAGGTAGCCGTCCTTCCACTCGCCCTCGTAGATACTCTTGATGTTCCCGTTTTCGTAATAGCCGGTGTTTGCGCCATACCCGTTTGGCTGGCCGTCCTTCCACTCGCCCTCGTGAACATAGCCGTTATCAAATACGGCTGTTCCCTGTCCGTTGGGCATATCGTTCGCCCATCCGCCGGTGTAGGTGAAATCCGAGAACTTTACGTCGACAACGTCGTAATCTCTGACAAATCTGCCGTTCTTGAACGCGCCCTCGAAGATTGTTTTGATGTTTCCGTTTTCGTCGAAATTGGTTAGCTTGCCTTGCCCGTTAAATTTGTCGCTCTCAAACTCACCCTCATAGATATAGACGATGTTCCTGTTTTCGTCATAGCCGGTCTCCGTGCCCTGACCGTTCAGCATATTGTTCACAAACTCGCCCATTAAAACTCGTGTACCTATCAATTTGCCGCTTTGATCTTTGAGCGTTTTAGTCAGCTTTCCGATTTTAAGCTCACCCTTTTCCCACGTCCCTTCAAATCCCAGATAACCCAGGGCGTTTTCGCCGAATGTGCAGGAGCCTTCGCCGTTGGGCTTGCCTCTTTTGGAATTTCCCGTATATGTCATGGAAATGCTTGCGCCGTTTATTTTGATAGCGTCCATACCCGACGATGATCTTCCGGCGTTCAGAACAAATATTATAACAGCCGCGATGATAACGACCAGAGCCGCCGCCGAAATGATGATGATATTGCGCTTTTTGCGGTCGCCGAATATGCTTTTCAGCTTGTTGGGAGACTTCGGCTCGGGTCTTTCCGCAAGAGCGGTAGGCGCGCCCTGAGCCTGTGCGGGGCTTTTCGCGGGCGCGGCGGGTTCGGAGTGTGCGCCTGCGGTACTGCCCGCGGTATGTGCCGCCGACGGTGACTTTCCAACGGCAGCTTCGTCAAACACTTGTTTGCTTACCGAGCTTACCGAGCGTTTCAGCGCTTTAAGATCGTTTACCGTTTTTTTGTTCACGGCAGCGTCGCGGAAGAAATTGATAAACGCGTCCGAAATGTCATATTTAGACAGTGCGTCCTGCTCCAAAAGCGTTGAAAGGCTTGTGTACGCGGACTTCATCGCGCGCATAATGTCGTTTGAGGTGTTGTTCGTCTTTGTGGCGAGGTTATCGCCCTGCCGAATTATCTCCTTCTTAACGCCGCGCTCGATATCGGGCTGGTCTGTGGTATCTCCGAGCTTCAGGTCGTCGTTGAGCGATACAAACACTACCGGCACATTGTTGTTGACAGCGGTCAGCAGCTCGAGAAAGCACGCGTAGCTCTCTATGTAGCTTTGGCTTACGAAAGCAACGACCGCTTCCGCTCCGCGGATATTCCGAAGCATCGGGATTATCCACTTGTCGTTTTCCTTGTCGAAAGCCTTGTCGGCGTATACGCGCATACCGTATTCCTTTTGCAGCGGCACAACGGCGTCCTTGAACACCGTTTCCCAATTGTCGCTCGCATAGCTGATAAACACGTATTTCTTGTTTTGCGAACATTCGGTTATCGTGAGATTTTTCTCCAGATATTCCGAACGTTCCTTTTTCTGCATTTCATTAAGAGCCATTTTTTCTCCTTAACAAATTACCGGTCTTTTTCTTCGAGCTTGCTTTTTATCGCCTCGATATCCTTTTTTATCTCATCCCCGCTCAATTCGCTGAACGGGATAAGAGAGGGGTGAAGCCGCTTCGCGTCGTCTCTTTCCTTGCTGTATTTCCAATTATTCAAGTAATGATACCTGCACCACCTGATGTGTTCAAGCTCCGCGAGCGTTTCAAACGCCACGCCTTTTTCCATCAGACGTTCCAATGTAAACATATAGTCCGAGGAGCTGACGTTGGAATAGCGCTTGAAGCTGTCGAGCTGCTCCCACGGAACTCCGCCGTACTGCTGCCGATAGTATTCGTGCTGCGCACGGGCTGCCTGCATCGTTTTCTCGTTTAGTATTATATCAATGGAAGCCGTTTCCTTTGCAGACCCAAAGCAAACGTCCCTGACATTTCCGAAGAAGTTGGTGACGATATCGCCTTTTGGCGCGTATATGTATATCGTCGGTAAGGACACGGCGGCTAATATCTTGCTTGCCTGCGCTATCACTCCGCCCTCGCGCGTGCTCCCGCAAACAATTATCCTGTCAAAGCCGGAAAGCTCCGAATATTCATATTCTCTCTCGCCGTGAAAAAATATCTCGTCGGGAGCCATTTTGTCAAGCTCGGTGTGTTCGCGTCTGAACTCTTCGGCGTCCCCGAAGATATGGTACTCAAAGTGCTGCGCGGGGTCTATAATGTTCATCTGAAGCCCGTACAGCAGAAGATTTTCGCCCACGCCCCCAAATCCTATAAAGGCTATTCTTTCGCTCTTTTCAACGGGATAGTCGCGCCAATACTGTCTTGCGCTGTTCTCCGCGGCGCTGAACAGCGTGAGCTTTGTGTTTTCGATATTCTGTCTTGATACATTGTTCAGCATTATGTAGACATTCCTGTCTTTGAGATATTCATAATGCTTGTTATAGAACTTGAGATTACGTGTATCGTCCGAGAACATCAGCAGATATCGCGAAGCGCCCTGTATTAGCTCTTCGCCGCCTCTGATCCTGCGGCTTTTGCCAAGGCTCTCGAAAACGCAGTCCGCATAGTCCGAATCGCCGTAGACCACCGTAGACTTCATAAACTGCAGTTTCAGCCAATTGGCGATGTCCATTATCTTATTGAGAACCTTGACCAGGATGCTGATCGTTGTGACCGACGCCAAAAAACGCGCTATTTCGATCGGAATGGTAAGAGGTATTCCGTCTTTGATGTCGCCCGCATACAGCTTCGCCGAAGAATAGACAGCGTCAACTATCGGATATAGGTTGCCTTTTTCGGTATAAAACGAGGTATAGCAAAACAGTCCGATAAAAAACGGCGCTATCTTGTACAGCACTTTTATACTGCTCAGAAACACACGGAATATTTTTTTCATAACGATCCCTCCGAGGCGTTAACTCTTTTCTATTTCCAGCTAAAGAAACCGCAGGAATCTCCGGCATTTGTCGATTGATTTTTATAGGCACATTTTCTTGCGCCCGGGGAGTAGTAGGTGCAATCCGCACAGGTGCGGCTGACGC
>JAFLUE010000194.1 GCA_022508945.1 Oscillospiraceae bacterium | reverse complement strand
CTTATACCAATCGGAAGCGGAGTAATCCTCGCCAAAATATCTCTCGCTGATGGCTTTTACCGTGCCGTCAAGCTGAATTTCGGCAAGAGCCGCATTAACGTCCTTCAACAACTGCTCGTTGTCCTTGCTTATGATAAAGTAAGCGTAGGGATTTCCATTAAACAGGGAATTTGTAATGTCCGCACCTACATCAACTGTTTCAAGACCAAAATGATATTCGTTGTTATAAATATCGAACTGAACCTTCGGATACAGCACGAAATCGTATTTTCCGTCTTGAACATCCTGTGCCATTTTTGCAAAATCCTCATCGGAATAATTGATTACGATAGGATTATCAGAATGCTGTTCGTTATAATCCTCAAGAACGGAAGATACATTAGAACCTGCGGTTACAATCGTACTTAATCCCGCGAGATCGTCAAGCGAACCCACACCCGAAATGTCTCTATCAGGCGCAAACAGCGCGGTATATTGGCAATCGAGAATAGGATCGGAGAAGAAATACTTTTCCTCGCGCTCCGCTGTCTTGTTCCAGTTATTCGCACTGCCCTGTGCGCGTCCCGCATCGACCTCGGCACGCGTGGAGTGAAGCTCGATGACCTCGAACTCCAGCTCATACTGCGGAAGCCTCTCAAATACAGCTCTTGCTACATCAATATCATATCCGGTAACATTGTTGTCATCGTCCGTAAAGGAGAACGGAGCAGTTGTGGCGCTCGTCGAAATGGTGATCTTGGTAACCTCCGTGTTGGTATCCGAGTTGCCGCCCGTGTTGTTTTCGGGAGTGCTGTCCGCTCCGTTGTTGTCATTAGCTGCTCTGTTGTTGTCGGCAACCGATGTATTGCTTGATCCGCCGCTGTTGCCGCACGCTGTTAAAGTCAGCATGGAAAACGCCAGAAAAACGCCTAATATCTTTTTCTTCATTTTAGTTCACCCCGCGGTAATAGTTACCGCGTTCCTTTCTTAAAAATGTTCTGACCCTTTTTCGGGATATTATTGCGGCAATACATTACTGAAAAACTCCGCAATTTCTTTTACCGTTTCATTTTATCACCGCAAATGCTGAATGTCAACAAAAAAATGTGAAAACGTTGTCACCATTGTTCCTTTTACCATGACAAAACAAGCCTTATTCCGCATATTTATTGACTGAAAACCTTAAATCTCATAGCTCAAAACGAAAAAATAAGATAACGTTGTCACGGGTGATTTCACGACAAATAAAAGAAATACCCCGTTATCGTCAATATACGATAAGGGGGTATTTGTGTCTTTGATCGTGTGATTTTGTGATAACCTTATCACAATAGGGAGTTTCTTAAACCAAATGCTATTATCATCTATAAAAAATACATATAGTTCCAAGCCGTGATGTTTCGGTCAAAAGTCCGTTTTCCACTTTGAAAAGATGATCCTTGCCTGTGTCAGAAAATCATAGGAAATCGAGATAGTGTCATCGGAAACAGTCTTGTTTTCGGCGAAGATAGGCCACGGATTGCAGCCGCCCGCCATTATCTCGACATCATCGGGGGTAAAGTGAAATCCGCAGTTCTGACAAACCAGATCGTTGCCTACCTGCACATAATAACCGCGCCCCGACGCGTAACAGCTCTGACAGGTGTTGAACGCCGTGCGGATCGTACCGTCGCTCGCCTTTACCGCAAGCACCTCCATCGACGTGCCGTCCACTTTCAGAGGATAGAAAGAGACATCGGATGTAATATCCGCAGTCGGGATAACAAGCGAGCCTCCGGCAGTCACGTTGACTGTGTTATTGAGGGCGCTGTCGTTTTTGTCCGGCGCGCCGTTTCTGTTCACCAAGATCACCACAACAATGCTGACAACAGCGACTGCCGCCGCAATTATCGGCAGGGGATTAACTTTCTTTTTCGCGGCTTCCCTAGCTCCACTAGCTGTGCTATTCGTCACCGCGGGCTTTTTACCGTGTTTTTTCTTCTTAGACATTTTGACCTCCCGTCACAACAATGCTGCCGCGTATCATTCCCATCCAGCAGCTATACTGAATTGTTCCTACCTCATCGGGCGTGAATTCTATCGTGTTCTCGCCGGAATGAAAGGTGTACTCTATACCGTAATCGCGGATAATAAAGCGATTATTACAGCCGTTTATACTGCCCTCGGGCGCGTTGATGACCCATTTTACGGGTGTTCCCGCCCGGACTGTAATGTTCGGATAACGCCCCGACGACAAGGTGCTGTTTACTACCTGAACGCCGTCAACGAGCATCGTGTATGAATCCTCATCTGATTTTTGAGAGAAGATGTTTCCGCGAAAACTCCAGAAAACAACAGCCCCCGCAGCTACCGCAACCGACGCGGCTCTCATAACGTTTTTGAGCGCTTTTTTGTCTGTGGGGATACTAAGCAGCACTCCGACAACGCACAGCGCGATCACTATAACAAGCAGCAGATCGGGCGGCAGCCAGCCGCTGAGCAAGCCGCCCTGCGACAGCATGGCAAGTCCCAGAACTGTCACCAACACCGCCCCGACTGTCATCACCTTGTCGGTGAATTTGCGCCCGAGCGCCGAGACTGCCGACCCAAGCCCCAGCATGAGCGGTACTGTACCCAGACTGAACAGCAGCATGGAAAGCGCGCCGGAAAAAGGATTCGCGGCGGCGAGCGCCACTATCCACATAGATTGCAGCGGACCGCAGGGCATAAAGCCGTTCAGAATGCCGACAACAAACGGTCGCGTTGATCTCGCTTTTTTCGTGAAAACTCTCGGCATACGGATAGTGAATTTACGAAGCCACGGGAACAGTCCGAGCATATTCACGCCCATGATGACCATAAACAGCCCCGCGACTATTTTCAGAACGCCTTGCAAAAGCGTTGATATCCCGATCTCGCTGCCGCCGATCAGATATCCGACCAGCCCCAGCACAAACCCGACCGCCGTATAAGATAACACACGCCCCGCGTTATAAGCAAGCGAGGGCAGCAGCGCCGAGCTCTTCGACCGAGCTTCCCGCGGTATACACTGCGAAATATTGATACCGCCGCACATTGCGATACAGTGTACGGATGTTATAAGCCCTATAACAAACAGCGTTCCATAGCCCATTGAGCTGTCCGCAAGCGTGCTCGGCACAAGCAGATTAAGCACGCCCAATTGCTGTAACAGCACATACAACGAAACGATTATCACAAGTATACTGATAATGTTTGTGAGGCTCGGCGCGGCGTTCTTGGGACTTGAAAGCACCTTGTAATCAAGTTTTTCTATTACGGCGGCTATCCCGTCGCGCGAAATCACAGCATCATCGTATTCGATATCCGCAGAAGAGTTGTTATAGCTCACTCGTGCAGTCAAAATGCCGCCCGTGCCGTTCAGCGCGTTCTCGATCTTGTTCTGACAGTTTATGCAGGTCATACCGCCGATGTT
>JAFLUE010000193.1 GCA_022508945.1 Oscillospiraceae bacterium | reverse complement strand
AATTTCGTGGTGCTGTCAGCGAATAACATTGACCGCGCAGAGGTCGAAAGCAAGATACGTTCGTATCTGAAAATCAGCGACAGCGAAACGATCAAGGCTATCCTTGACAAATCCGAAAGGCTCGGTTTTGCGGAGCAGCCGAAACAAGTTCAGTTCAAGGAATTTCAGATCGAACGCGAAACACAGTCTGCGTTCACGGTGCGCGGAGGGTCTACTGTTGTGCGGCTTGACTTAAATAATAAGGAAAGCGCAAAAAAGCAGCTTATGGACGCGTTTGGAATGTCGGCAGGAAAAGCCGAGAAAATTATCGGCAAGGCAGAAAAGCAGCGCGTTTCAAATAATCTGCTGAAAAAGGCTCGTGAAAAAGTCAAGAACACGGCAGACACTATCAAGCATAAAAAGCTGGATAGGGGGTCGCGTAAATGAGCCGAGTACCTAAGAAACCGGATTTTGTAACAATAAGCATTTATGTTGTTCTCGCGGTGTTCGTCATATATTTTTCCGCCGCGTTGGGCGCGTGTTTCGATCTCGCGCTCGATGAAAACGGAAAAGCGGATTTCGATAAGCTGGCAGGCAGTCTGGAGAGTACGCTGATGGACACCGATCTCGTCTTTGAAAAAATAGGCGAGGGCGGGAAGGCTATGCAGTTCCCCATTTTCACGGCGTTCGGAATTGGTCTGTATGTGCTGATGAAGATTACGGGAAAGAAGAAATTTCACAGAAAAGGCGAGGAACACGGCTCGGCGCGGTGGGCTAACAAAAAAGAGATCGCTTCTCTTTTGGACAAGCCGCCTAAACGCAAAAAAGGCGAGCCGAAGCCGCGAGATCAGCCCAAGCCGAAGAAAGGAGAGTTTGTAGAGGATAAAAATATTATTCTTACCAATGACGTGAAGATGTCGCTGAATACTCGGCAGACAAGAAAAAATCTGAATGTTATGGTAATAGGCGGGTCGGGATCAGGTAAATCCCGTTTCTATGTTAAGCCGAATTTAATGCAAGCGAACACAAGCTACGTCTGCACCGATCCGAAAGGTGAGCTGCTGCGGTCTACGGGAAAAATGCTGGAGGGCTACGGCTATAAAATCAAGGTGTTTAACCTTATAGATATGTCGCACTCTCACAATTACAATCCGTTCAATTACATCTATGATGTGGACGGAAATTACAGCACTACCGCCGTGATCAAAATGGTGAATGTTCTGATGAAGAACACGCAAAAAGAGGGCGGCGGAGGCGGAGATCAATTCTGGGATGACAGCACGAAAGCGCTGTTGGCGGCTCTTTGCTTCTATCTCGTTGAGTGCGAGGGCAAGGAAATGCAGAATTTCTCGGAGGTTATGAAGCTGCTGAAAAAAGCGGAGGTCAAGGAGGGAAAAGACGATTATCAGTCAGACCTCGACCTTATCTTTGACGCGCTGGAGTTTCCCGAAAAGTACCGCACCGATGAAGCGGAGAAGAACGAACAGTTCAAGTCGCTCAACCTCATAGACCTTGCGAAAACCGCCAAGCCCGCAAGTCAGTATATGTGCCTTAAATATTACAAGGACTTTAAGAAAGCGGCGGGAGATACGGCAAAATCCATACTTATTTCTACGGCGGTGCGTTTGCAGGCGTTCAATATACCGGAGGTAATGGACTTGACGTGCTGCGACAATATTCACCTTGAAATGATCGGTGATGAAAAGACTGTTATGTATATTATTATTCCGTCCTCAGACGATACATTTAATTTTTTGGCGGCGATGATGTACACGCAGCTCTTTGACGTGCTTTATGACAGGGCGAATTTCAAGCACGGCGGCAGATTACCGGTACACGTTCGGTGTCTGCTTGATGAGTTTGCTAATGTCGGCACTATTCCGCGCTTTGAGGAATTGCTGGCTACAATGCGTTCAATGGAAATATCCGCGAACGTAATTATTCAAAACCTTTCTCAGCTAAAGAAGATGTACAAGGACAGTTGGGAAAATGTTCTCGGCAACTGCGACAGCCTTTTATTCTTGGGCGGTCAGGAGCCGACAACGCTTGAACATATTTCAAAAACGCTGGGAAAGGAAACGATAGACACGCGCTCCCGAAACAGGACGCGCGGCAGAAACGGCTCTACGTCCGAAAATGACGGTATCTTGGGGCGTGAGCTTATGACCGTGGACGAATTAAAAATAATGAAAGACAACGAGTGTATTTTGTTCGTTCGCGGTATTTATCCGTTTTTCTGCGATAAGTTTGTCATTGAAAAACACCCGAATTACAAGCTGTTAGAGGACTATGACGGTCAGAACGCTTATCTTATCAAGGATATTGAAACAGTGAAATTCAATGACAGCAGCGAGCAGGAGAACGATGATCTACATTCCGAGCCTGTTGAGGACAGCGGCGAAGCCGATAAATCTCCAAGTGAAGATGTTCCCAAAAAAGAAGATGAAATTGAGCAGTCGGTCACAATTGAAGATATTATCGGAAATCAGGTACATACGGCGGTGCAGCCGAGAGAGTTTCCCAAAGACCCTAAAAGCGGGTCTGTTCCCGCAAACCTTGACGGATCGGATATGGTTGTTACAACAGAGCCTCTGTTAAAACCTCCGTTCACGGAAGTTTCGGAGGAAAGCTATCTTGACGATCTGGACACTTTATAAGGAGGATTTTTATGAGAAGAATTTTGAACTTTTTCAAGGCAAAGGCAGCAAAGGCAAAGAGCGCGGTCATTGGATTTTTTCGGAATACGGGAAAGAATATCCGCGAAGATTTTACGCCGGCAAAGGCACTTACAGATGCGCAGAGAGATGCGAAAAGAATTAGAGCAGTGCGCAGAATTACTGCGGGACTTACACTTGCTTCAATGATGATGTCGGTTATGGGCGTTACCGCGTTTGCCGAGGGTACGGGCGGCAGCGAGGGTGTAGACACCTTTAATACCGTTGTTGAGTTTATCGTGGATTGGGTAGCGCGTATCGGTCTGGTTATCGGCTTCATCGGCGCTGTTCAGTTTGCGATGGGCTTCAAGGACGATTCCGCTGACGGTAAGACGAGAGGACTGATGTGCCTTGCTTCGGGCTTTATCGTATTTGCGGTCGCAAAGGCTTACGATATGTTTACCGCATAAGCTCCGCCTAAATTACGCACAAAGGAGCTGATGAAAAATGATTGAATGGTCAACCGTTGAGCAGTGGGTGCGGGATTGGCTCGATGTTATAAACTACATATTCAATAACGCGATAGCAATTCTTGACGTATCGCCGTTCAACAGCAGTATACGGGTCATTGACACGGCTATGACGGCGGTTGAGGGAGTGGCATTAGTCCTTGTTTCGATGTTCTTTGCAATTCAGCTTTGCAATGACGCAATGCTGCTGAAATTGCAGAGTTATGAGCAGATATTCAAGCTGTTTTTCAAGTTTATTCTGGCAAAGGTGATCGTTCAGAACGC
>JAFLUE010000192.1 GCA_022508945.1 Oscillospiraceae bacterium | reverse complement strand
GCGCAAGTATCCTTTACAAAACAATGTTTAATAGAAGATAATTCAGTATTATCCACTATTGACTTCCTACTCAAAGTCAGTAACACATAAAAATGGCAATTAATTGCCAGCATATTCCTACATAATAAATTATACCACAAGTCATATCATTTTTAAAGACGGATTGCGCAAGATGTCGAAATATTGCGCAAGATGTAATTTTCTCGGCTAAACTAATAAAATTCGCATAGCGTTTTTGTGAATTATCACAATAAAAATACTTTTAAATTAGTCTTAAATGTTGACGAATTTTGCAATTGGATATATAATTTAAGAGTATAAAAACTAAAGGAGATTTCAAATGGATCTGCAAGAAAATATATTATTATATATCCGCCATTGCTCGGAGCAGAAGACGCTCAGTCCTAAGACCACTAAGGCATACAAAATTGACTTGACGCAGTACATCGTGTTTTCTAAGGGAGAGTTCACGAGAGCCTCTCTCAGCAGCTACATATCACACTTGCACAAGAACTTTAAACCAAAAACCGCCAAGCGCAAAATTGCCGCACTTAAAGCCTTCGCGCATTATCTGATGATGCAGGACATTATTGATATCAACCCGTTTAATAAAATTGATGTATCGTTCAGAGAACCAATAGTTTTGCCCAAAACAATTCCATTTAACATTATAGAGAAAATTCTTGCGAACGCTTATGAGAGCCTGCGGCAATGCACCACAGATTATTCAAAAAGGAGTGCAGTTAGGGATATTGCGGTGCTTGAGGTATTATTTGCGACAGGAGCGAGAGTTTCGGAAATATGCAACCTAACACTCGATGATGTAGACTTGTCAAATCATACCATTAAAATTTTCGGAAAAGGTTCAAAGGAACGCATTATACAGATTGAAAATCCCGATGTTCTGAACACACTGAATCGGTATTACGAAATGTTCTGTGAGGATATTGCAATATCGGGATTTTTCTTTGTGAACAAGCTGCATACACGGCTTACCGAGCAATCGGTCAGAGCGATGATCAATAAACACGTTAATGCTATTGGTTATGAAAAACATATCACTCCGCATATGTTCCGGCATTCATTCGCGACACTTCTGCTTGAGGAAGATGTGGATATTCGTTACATACAAAAAATTCTTGGTCACAGTTCCATTACAACAACGCAAATTTACACTCATGTTTCAACAGCAAAGCAAAAGGAAATTCTCGCAGTTAAGCATCCGCGAAATAAAATTGTTATATAGTTATTCCTGCTGAAATTTTACCGCACTTTCAAAACTAATCGTGCCGTTGATGTGGCTAACCTCATCAACGCACATCGCGTGAAGCTCGCGCAGAGTATCTTCGTCAACATCATTTACCGCGGCAAGTGTGTGCGCAATTTTACCAGGTTCAACAGCGATCTTGAAAAGATTCCGGTTCGGTCGGTTCATTCTTGAGGTCATTTTTTACGATCCTGTCCTCGTTGATCAATCCCGAACGAACAGCGAAATTCTCCTTTGCGGCTGTATAATCGCCGTAGTAATTTCCGTAGAACACCGACTTGCCGTAGTAGCCTTTTTCCCATGTGACAAACTCGAAGCCGTATTCGTTTTGATATTTCGCCGCGAGTACCGTATTATTGAATTCGGCAAGACAGCGGTATTTCCCCGCGTTACTGTCCACATTCAATAGAGTCGCTTTCTCATAAGCGGAGCAATATTCAGATGTTTCACTCGCTATTTTTTCGATTTGAGAATACGACTCAAAAGGGCAGCCACTGGGAATACAAAGCATTCCGTTTTCGGATATTTTAACCTCAAAACCGTCGTTTGTAAGCACTTTAACAGAGTCATCGGCTTTGGAGACGGTGAAGCTATTTTCACTAAGCCGCCGCGTTACCTCTTTACTGAATATGCTTTCGGGAGGTTCTGCGGTAATGTGTATCCCGCCGTTTTTCAACAGAGTGTTCAAGCCGAACAGGTCTTTTGTCTTTTCAACCTCGCGAATCTTCTCCATGCATTCATCAATGTCCTGAATATCATCTATTTCTATACTGCAGTCATTTATGATGTCCGCACCGAGCCTGCAAAGCGCCTTTCTTATTGAGATATCCTCACACAGCAGCTCGACAAACTCCGTAAGATCGCCATAACCTATAATTACTCCCGCGACAGAATCGGCTTCACACCAATAGGCAGGGAAGGTCGTTCCGTTGTACACCTGTTCAAACGGCACATCCTTGTTGACATAGATCTTTCCGTACTCTGTGTCAATACCGCTGCCCGATTCTAACAGCTTCATGCCTTCCTCGGCAGCGTTTTGCGTAGCATAATGCGGCCATTTACTGTTGTTATATTCTGACTCGGAAAGCCCTCCGCGGATATTCAGCATATGTGTTCTCCCAACGCGCACCACATTGTCCGCGTCCTCAATAAGCGTAAACCGCGCAAGGTTATATGTGAGGTTTATAATGTCCTTCAGTCCGCGGTCCGCCTCAAACCCAGCGCACGACAGCGCGGCCAGGAACTGTTTCCGATCTCTTTTATCCATGCCGTCCATTCGCTTTCCGAGGTAGTTCAGCGCGTCCAGAGACACCTCGCGGTCCTTAATCATAGACAGCTCCGACGGTTCGATCTCTGTTACTATGCCAACGGGAGCAAGATGCTCTGTATTCACGCCAAGCTCTCCGAGCCTTTCTGACAGCCCGGTTTACGAGCAGGGAAACTGTATCTTTGTACTCTTTGAGCCGTTTTGAATTGTTGTTTTTATCATTTTTGACCTCCATAAATATTATTTTTAAACTTAAATGAGCTATTTTAAACTCATTTCCATACTGTCATCGGGATCATCGACCGAGGTTATATTGACATACTCGCCGATGATCCCGAGCGCTTCATCGTAGCTTCCGCTGCTAAAGACCTTTTCAGTCATTTCGGACGCTTCCGATGACATACCGTTACTTTTCAAGACCCTTGAAGCGCTATACCGACAAGATTGAAGATGTTCCCGTCCTGCCCGACCAGCGGGCAATTCGGCTTAGTTTTTTTTGTTTTCACTACTCATTGAAATTCCTCCTTTTTTATATTTAAGCTCTTGAGAGTTTATTTTCAAACCATTCCGATTTTTGTCGCCTGTTTGCCTTTGTTGGCGGCATCAGAGTTGAACGAAGTTCAATTCGGCCGCTTACTTTTGGGCAAACTGCGACAACATCGTGTTGTCGGAAAACAAAAAAAGCGCTTGTAAATTATCTCTCAAATTCAAGAGATCACTTACAAGCGCTTTTGTTTATGATATGTGTATTCTGCACAATTTTAACTGCGGAAATTTTGTTGTCAAAGGGTTCAAAGCTCCTGAAAATCTTTTTTGTACATTTTAGGGGAAACAAAAAACGCCTGTGACTGATATAGGTCAATCACAGCATTGATGCTGTCTATATTATCACTCATTTTTCTCCCTCCTTGCCGTCACTGATC
>JAFLUE010000191.1 GCA_022508945.1 Oscillospiraceae bacterium | reverse complement strand
AACCCTTTCTGAAGAAAGGGTTTTCCCCAGACCCCTTTCCCAAAGACTTTTTGTACGATCAGCGAGTTGTGTTACTCTTCGATTGCTTTCAGCGCCTCCTTTGAAAGAATAAGCACGGCGATAAGGTTCGGCAGCGCCATAAGCCCGTTCAGCAGATCCGAGACCGCCCACGCTACCCTAAGATCGATCACCGCCCCCACGACCGAAAACGCGATGAATACGATCCGAAACGGCATTACCGCGCGCTGTCCGAATAAGAACGAAATCGCCTCCGCGCCGAAATATGACCAGCCTATAACGGTCGAAAACGCAAACATTGCCGTTAATACCGCCAATATCCCCGAGGCTGTTTTCCCGAACGCTCCCGAAAAGGCAAAGCTCGCAAGCCCCGCTCCCGAAACAGCGGTAATTGTCGCTGAAGTTACTTTTTGATCCGAAAATTCCGCTTTGATCTCAAAAATATTCGAGTAGGTAAGCCCCTTCGGCGCGTCGGCGTAGAATTCCTCGCCGTAAATGCTTATACAGCGTATCTTGTTGTCCAGCTCCACGCCTTCGCTTATTATTTTTTCGCTGTCGGTAAGGCGAAAATAGCTTGTTTGGGCACTCACCGAGCGCAGCGCAGCATCAGCCGTCGGAAGTGGTGTGCATTTTCCCGAAAGCAAGACCGCCGCAGTCAGCGTACACATCACGATAGTGTCAAAAAAAATCTCGAAAATACTCCACATTCCGCAGAGCTTCGCGCTTTTTATCGAGCTTGAGGTATGGGCGAAAACCGATGTGCCAAGCCCTGCCTCGTTTGAAAACGCGCCGCGCTTAAAGCCCATTGAGATCGCGGTCTTGACTGCCGCGCCGAAAATTCCACCGCCTATCTGAGATAGTCCGAACGCGCCGCTGAATATGCATTTAAACGCGCCCGGAACATTTTCGATGTTAGTAAAAATAATGTACAGAGAGCCGATTATGTAAAAACCCGACATGATCGGTACGATCTTAGAGCAAAATGACCACACTCGCTTTTTTCCGCCGAAAATCACTATCGCCGCCAGTGCCGCAAGCGCAATTCCCGTTATGATCGCGGGAGTACCGAAGCTGATTTCAAGCGCCTGCGCCGCCGAATTCATCTGCGCAGCATTCCCCATTCCAAAGCCCGCTGCTGTACAGAGCGCGGCGTAGATAAGAGCAAGAGGCTTTGCGATTTTACGAGTTGATCTGCGCTTTTCAAGACCGCCCTGAATGTAGTACATTGCGCCGCCGTGCCATTCGCCGCTTTTGTCCCTTTTTCGGTACAGAAATCCGAGGACATTTTCCGCGAATCCCGTCATCATACCGAAAATCGAGCATATCCACATCCAGAAGACCGCGCCCGCGCCGCCTACGCAGAGCGCTGTTCCCACTCCCGCGATGTTGCCCGTGCCGAGTGTTGCCGCAAGAGCCTGACACATTGCCTCAAACGGCGTCGATTCACCTTTTGTTTTCTCTTTCGAGCGGCTTTCGGGTTTTGAAAAAACGGTTGATTTAAGAACGGAGGGGAATTTCCTAAGCTGGAAAAAGCGAGTTTTAATGCTGAAAAAAGCTCCTGTAAATACCATAAGCGAAAGCATCGGAACTCCCCAGACAATATTGTTGTTTATAAAAGACAAAATTTCCAATAAAATCACCTTGTCCAAGTGTATTCGGGACAAGGTGATTTTATTACTCTGTGCTGTCATAACCACATCTGCCTTATCGAAGTATACGGCGAATTTTTGATATAAAAAAGCGCCTTGATTGTGATTGCTCAAGGCGCTTGATTATTAAAATTAAACTGCCTTCTGACCTTTGGCTTTCCGTTCTCTCTCTTTTCTGCCCTCTTCCTCAAGCCGCGCGATCTCGCGGTCAAGCTCTTCCGGAGACATCTTTTGTATCTCCTCGGAAATTATAAATCTGTCATCCGCAAAATACTCTTCCTTATACTCGTTTGACATATTATTTCACCTCCCAAAAATCAATATCATAGTTCTCCATAATCTTATTCAGCCCCATTAATTGAGCATCTCTTTCAGACAAACCACTTCCAACAAACTTTTTCACATAAGCTTCAAGCAGTTTTTCGGAAACGGTCTGATTTGAATGATAGACATATACCGTTCCGTCGTGACATAAAACCACACCCTCAGAATATCCGTGAGAATAAGCGGAATTAAAATCAGCTATACTCGGCGGCATACTGTGTGGGTGAGTATGCATTGCAATAAGATTTGATTTACCTTGTATCGCCTTATTTATAAAATCCGAGTAAACAACCGTGCTTTCGGTTATTTCGTTTAAAGCGCTTGCAACAACCTCACCCGTTTTTCCGTCAATCCAGTACATATCTTCGAGCATTGTACCGCTGCGGTGCCTAAGCATTTCCTTTGCTTTGGAATAAAGAACGCGGTTAACATCCGAGTTATCCGTAATTTGATCAAACTTTTTCCGATACTCTCCGCTGTCAATATATGTTTTGTTGACGAGTGTGCTTTTATTCCTGCCGTATCTCTGCAATTCAAAAGCCATGTTGTCACTTCCTGCCTCTATTATACCACCTTTTTCGCCTTCTGTCAACCCCAAACAGTACTTTTCAAGCACAGACTTATCCTACATTAAGTCCGATTGGTTATGGAGTAAGTGACATTTACATCGGCGGTATTATAATAACTTTTTTACGTTTTTTTTCTGCATATTTCACCGTATATTCTGTCCCGCCCTTTGCTCCGTCAAAAACTGCGATAAGCACGTCGCACAGTTCAACAATGGCACGGTCGCGTTTAAGCATACAGCTTTTATTATAGTTGTCGCTTATGTAGATCTTTTTGTCACAATGTTCTAAAATATTATTATATCTTATAATGCTTTGATCGTCCCAGTTGTTGGTCTGAGTTTTGCAGGGTATAACTGCGGTCAGTTTAAGCTCGGGGAATTTGCATTTAAGCTCGATTATTATTTCCGCACACCACAAGTCTACTCCGCGCGCCATTCCGCTGAAAAAGCTGTCCGCGCCTTCGTTTATAAGCATTTCGATCTGTGTTTTGAGCCGCTGCTTCAGATCGATGCACATAGGGTCGTCCTCACTGAAATACGGCAGTTTTTCGGGACGGTGACCCGTGAATGAAACACTGTACATTTCTCTGCCCTCCTTTGAGATCATAATATTACAGTATTATCTTTACGATTAAATAAAAACACGCCTTTAGTATGAAAGATGTAAGATATCATTCGCGTCAAATGCGAATGGTCGAAAAAGCCCTCTCACTTTCTTTTGCTGTATCATATTCGGGCTGGCGCTGCCAACAGATTTTGCGGGGAAAAAATGCCCTCGCATAAGGCGAGCCGCCTTTGGCAATTCGTTCCACACGTGGAAGGCTGCCAAGCGCTGTTGCTCGATTCGCACGATACTTCTATATCGCACGCGCCTTAAGCAAGGGCATTTTTTTAACTGGAGCTGGTGAACGGACTCGAACCCCCGACCTGCGCATTACGAATGCGCTGCTC
>JAFLUE010000190.1 GCA_022508945.1 Oscillospiraceae bacterium | reverse complement strand
CATTGTAAAACCCTCCTAATTTTACAACGTGGCGTATTTCTGCTCTTTTATTATAGCACTTCCGCGCTTTAAAGTCAAGATAAATTTTGAAATACGCGCAAATTATTATCGTTTTCTATCAAACGGTTTAAGAAATTCATCCAACCGCTTTTTCAAATTAAGGCTCTCAATAAATCTCATAACCTTGTCAAATTTTTCTTGTAATACTTGTAACACAGACCGCGTCTTTTTCAGTTCCATATTCAAAACCGCTGCCTCATTCCGTTGCTCTGTCAATTCCTCGGTCAGCCTTTGACGTTCTTCCTTTAAGGCAATGATCTCTGCTGTCAACGTGTGGACTTGATTTCCTATCCGACCGTTTTCCGATCTCAGCTTAATGTTCTCATCACGGAGCGCGACCTCATCTTCCACGCTCTCATAAAACTCACCGAACCTTACTTCCATATCGTGAAGTTGTCCCGAAATTCTATCGTTCTCATTGCGGAGTGCTTCGTTCTTGTTTCGCAAAGATCGACACTCGGCTTGCAGCGAAATATTTTCTTTCTCTGCTTTTTGTGCGGAAACGTAATGCTTAGCCGCCGATACAAGATTTTCAAAATCGGATTTACTGACGGCTACCTTATTTAGGGGAAGATTTGCAGACTTAATATTGTCTACCCGCTCCACTTCTGAGATTTGTTCTATGATATTTGCAAGCTGCTCCTCGGTCTTTTTGAGTTTGAATTCGGCAACGGATAAATGTTCGACAGTGCTGCCTTTAACTCCGCGCTCCAGATCGTAACCGCGAGCAGTGATAAAATCGTAATATTCATCTTGCAGCCGCGAGTAGCTGTCCCGACCCTTCCAGAATTCCGAGCAGTTAATTCTCTTGCAAGGATCACCCTTTCGGTCTTTGCCATTGATAACCGGAATATATGTAACGTGCATATGCGGAGTAGCCTCGTCCATATGAACGACTGCTGATACCACGAAATTCTCTCCGACCTTTGCTGTTACAAAATTGTAAGCGTCCTCAAAAAATCTTCGAGTACGTTCTTTGCCCAATCGTTCAAAGAATTCTTTATCCGAGGTAATTACAAACTCACACATCACATTGCTCTGCTTTTCGCCGCTTAAACGCAAGTTGCCTTTTAAGTCATACCTCTGACGTATGCGCTCAAATTCCGTTTGATATGTTTCGGCTTGAATGGATTTCAAGTGATAATTTTCCGATGACCGCGAGAGATCAATATCTTTGTTTGAGTAATTTTTGTTCCGACGCTCGTTGTGACGTTCAAGCAGGGGTACGGCATTCATCTTGTGGTTTGCATTTCGTATTATTGCGTAGCTCATAGTGTTCACTTCCTTTCATCGTTACGGGAAACTTCAGGAGTAAGCTATTTCAACGAAATAGTTGTAACCCACTAGGACTATTTCGCGAACGAAATAGTCCGTGGGGCAGCCGTTCCCTCTGCACTCCCTTACGCGGCATTCGCCGCAAGAAATAAAAATCGGTTAGGTTAGGCTTACACAAAAAATATTCGTATTGAATAAATCGGTTACTTTGATTTATCCCAAAAATAATTTTAGAGTGTAAAATTGATTGTGGTATCTAAATATCCCTTACTGTTGAAATTGAAAAGTTGAAAGGACAGAAAAATTTTTCCCGGGATTTTTCAAAGAAAGGTCTGCTATCAATAATTTTTTGCGGGCGCGTGACGGTTGGTGACGGCTGTGACGGTTATTTACACACTGCCGCCACTCTTATAAAAACCGTCACAACTGTCACGAACCGTCACGGACTTTGTGGAATTCAAGTCTGCGACCATCGTGATCGCGGCAGCTTTTGTAAATTATTCCGTACTCATTGAACAGCCGACCTGCGTTGACATTCAGCCTTTTCGTAATTGAATTGATCGGAATATTCGCGGAAATTATTTCGGAAAGCTCCGTTGCCGTTCCTGACCAATCGGGAGTGTTCTGAGTAATAATCTCTGCGATTTGTTCCAGCAAAATATCCGGTGGCTCTTTCCACAATTCCGTTTCCACACTCTCCAATTCCCAAGTAAGAGTTTCGATATTTCTTGTGAGGTGCAGCTTTTGGTCTTGCTGATCTCTCCCCGAAATTTCCAACGTCGCAGCATTAGCTGTTCTCTTCTCCTTGTGAAGCATAAATGCTCCGTCTGCCGCACCGAGCAGCCCATTAGTTCCTGAGATCATATCAAAAGTGTCATCGGATTTTTGCTTGCGGGTGTGATGAACAAGCAGCAGGCAAATGCCGTTGCTGTCTGCAAAATGTTTGAGTTGGGTGATTATCTCATAGTCATTGGCGTAGCTATATGTATCGGCGCACACCTCACGCACTTTCTGCAAAGTGTCAATGATGATAAGTCGAGTGCCTGAGTGCTGCCGAATAAATTCCGTAAGCTGTTCGTTCAGACCCCTTCCGAGTTGATTTGCGGTAATCGCGAAGTGCAGATTTTCCGTGCTTTCCGTTCCGAACATTCGGTACAAACGTTCTTGAAGACGGCGGTAGTCATCCTCCAACGCAAGGTACAAAACTGTTCCTTTATGCACCGGATAATCCCACAGTGATGTTCCCGTGCTGATATGGTAGGCAAGCTGCGCCATCAGAAAACTTTTGCCCAGCTTAGGCGCACCGGCAAACAGATAAGTTCCGGAATAGAGCAAGCCTTCTATGATTGGCGGCTTTTCGTTGTAAACCGTGTCGTAAAGCTCGTCCATTGAGACTGTGTTCAAATTCATTTCCACCCCTCCTTATGCTACGGATCTCAGATAGTCAAGCAGCGCTGACTTAGGTACAAGGATTTTTCCGCGCTTGCCTTGACCTGTTCTAATGTGCGGCAGCTTATTTTGGAGCACAAGTTGGCGAACTGTATGCTCGGACAGTCCGCTTACCTGTTGGGCACATTCTTTGATGGTAAGCATCTCTACTTGTTCATTGCTTGTCGGTGGCGGAGAGGATGTAAGTTCTTCAACCTCGATCATTGCGGTCAGCAGATTGACCACCTGCTGTATAAGTTCCTGCTTGTTTCTCATTGTCATAACATTGTCCTCCTTGTTTATTGAATTTTCCGAGAGGGATACTCGGATATTTTCTGCGGCGGCGATCAACAGAAAAAGTATCCTTCAATAGTACCTACAATTTTTCGATTTTTGTAAACCCTATTTTGCATAATTTCTCGGTTTTTCATACCGTTTCGTAACTTTGCACAATTTCGCACTTGCCTTTCAGTGCAGAATGACGATGTGAAATTTTTACCTCTCACTTATAGGAAAAAAATCGCTGCTTTTTTATATGTGCAAATTGCACAAATTTGCAAATTTTTCTAAATTTTCGTGACTTTATACAACCCGTTATACTTATCCGTGCATTGAATTGTGCAAAACAACAGGGCAAATATGCTTTGCCACATAGCGGTGTTGAGAACAAAGGAAAACAAGCTGCAAGTCAGCAGAATTTCCAAAAAGATACGCTCCTCAGACTATGCCAAAAGGAGCGTTATCACTATAACATTTTTAAGCA
>JAFLUE010000019.1 GCA_022508945.1 Oscillospiraceae bacterium | reverse complement strand
GCTTCGGCAGCGGGATATCCAGCATCATCAGTATCGCGGGCCACACTATCGAGTGAAAGCGCACGATCTCCTTCGCGGTCATATGCATATCCGCGGGCCAGTATTTGTCAAAATCATCAAACGCGTCGTTTTCATAGCCCAGCGCGCTTATATAGTTCGCCAGCGCGTCTACCCATACGTACACAACGTGTCCCGGGTCAAAGTCCACAGGGATACCCCAGGTGAACGACGTGCGCGAAACACACAGATCCTCAAGCCCCGGCTTTATAAAGTTGTTTATCATCTCGTTGACGCGGCTTTTCGGCGTCAGATAATCGGTCTCGGTAAGGAACTTTTCGACCTTGTCTGCGTAGTCCGACAGCTTCAGAAAATACGCTTCCTCATGCGCGTCGATAACGGGACGGTGGCAGTCGGGACAGCAGCCGTTCTCATCGAGCTGGCTTTCCGTCCAGAAGCTCTCGCACGGCGTGCAGTATTTTCCGGTGTACTCGCCCTTGTAGATATACCCCTTGTCAAAGAGCTTCTTGAAAATTATCTGAACGCTCTTTACGTGATAGTCGTCGGTGGTGCGGATATAGCGGTCGTAGCTTACGTCCATAGTCCGCCACAGCTTTTTGAAGTTGTCGACTATCGGGTCAACGTACTCCTTAGGAGTAACGCCTATCTCTTTCGCTTTCTGCTCTATCTTCATACCATGCTCGTCCGTGCCTGTGAGGAACATCACGTCATAGCCCTGGAGCCGCTTGAACCTCGCTATCGTGTCGCACGCGACGGTGGTATAACAGTGTCCGATATGCGGATTTCCCGACGGATAGTAGATCGGGGTGGTTATATAAAACTTTTTGCTTTCCATATTTGTTGTACCTTTCTTTTTGTGATCTGCTGCACAGCTAATCTTCAATTGACAATTGAAAATTGATAATGGACAATTAAAGTGTCTGCTTCGCAGACATTATTTTAAAATTATAAATTCGCGCCCGCAGGGCGCACCATAATTATCCATTGTCCATTATACATTGTAAATTGTTTATATGTACTTATATTATAGTACTTTTTTGCCTGTTTTTCAAGGGCGGAAAAACAAAACAAGAAAATTTTACATTTTTCATAAAAAACACTTGATTTTTTTGAACATTTTTAGTACAATATATTTAGGCGCAAAAAAAAGAGGGTTTAAACTGTGCAATTTGCTGATTTGCTCTCTTTTGCGCGGGGTTATGAGAAGTATATTTAGAAAGAGGTAAAAGAAATGTCAAACAGACTTTTCCAGGGCATCGTGCATCAGATGAAGGATGCGGTAAACAGAGTCGTCGGCGTTATTGACGAAAACGGTACCACTATCGCCTGCAGTGATTTGGGGAAGGTCGGGAACAACGGAAACGATCTCTTCGCGATAGAGCTTTCTGATTCTCACGAGGTCTTTATTCGCGAGGGGTATACCTATAAGCCGTTCGGCATACACGTTAAGCCCGATTACGCTGTATTTGTGGAGGGGACCGACGAGTACGCGTCGAGGTATGCAAACGTTATCGCCGTATCCCTTTCAAACATAAAGCAGTATTATGACGAAAAATATGACAGGAATAACTTCGTCAAAAATATCATTCTCGATAACGTCCTGCCCGGGGATATAAGCGTTAAAGCAAGAGAGCTTCATTTTAACGGCGATATCGGAAGAGTTGTTTTTCTGATAAGCGTTATTTCTTCAAACGATGTTTCCGCTTGTGACGTTATCCAGAACCTTTTCCCGGACAAGAACAAGGATTTTGTTTTCAATATTACGGAAAACGACATTGTCCTTGTAAAGGAAGTTAAAAACAACATCGACGTAAAAGACCTGGAAAAGCTCGCCAGAAGCATTTCGGATACGCTTTCGGGAGAGTTTTTCACTAAAGTCAACATCGGCATAGGAACGCCCATTGTCGGGATAAAGGAGCTTGCGCGCTCGTTTAAGGAGGCGCAGACGGCGCTTGAGGTAGGAAAGGTTTTCGACACGGACAAGAACATCGTTTCGTATGATAACCTCGGGATCGCAAGACTTATCTATCACCTTCCGACAACGCTCTGCGAAACATTCTTAAAGGAAGTATTCAAGAAAAACTCCATAGAGTCGCTTGACCATGAAACGCTGTTTACGATCCAGAAGTTCTTTGAAAACAGTCTTAATGTTTCCGAAACCTCGAGAAAGCTGTTTGTACATAGAAACACGCTCGTGTATCGTCTCGATAAGATCAAAAAGCTTACGGGGCTTGATCTGCGCGAGTTTGACCACGCGATAATCTTCAAGATCGCGCTTATGGTCAAAAAATATCTTGCGGCAAATCCTACTAAATTCTAAATTAAAGAATAATCGGGACGCCTTTTACAGATCATCAAAGCGTGTTTACATAACCGATTATCAAATGGCGGTTATGACGGCAGAGCTTCAATTTACGGATCGCAGCCGCATGGCGTTGCGGCTGTGATCTGTGTTTTGTATGTGGTCTGTAGTTAAATTTTGGGGGATCATATAAAATGGTAGAAATGAAAAACGTCAATGTCCGTTATTCGAGCGGAGTTGACGCGCTGGTAGACGTAAATCTCCGGATAAACGACGGAGAATTTGTGTTTATTGTCGGGGAGAACGGCGCGGGAAAATCCACGCTTATGAAGCTTATGATGAGGGAGATCGTGCCGTCGTCGGGAAGAGTTTTTGTAAACGGCTACAATCTGTCAAAGCTTAAAGGAAACAAAATAGCAAAATTCCGCCGCTCCATAGGAGTGGTTTTTCAGGAGTTCAGGCTTATACAGGATTTTACGGTATATGAAAACGTCGCGTATGTTCTGAGGATCGCCGACCAGTCGGTTAGGTATATCAGACAGCGCGTTCCGTATGTTCTGAATCTTGTGGAACTGAACACAAAGGCCAAAAACAAAACAAAAGAGCTTTCCGGCGGTGAGCAGCAGCGCGTTGCGATCGCGCGCGCGCTTGCAAACGACCCCGGTATTCTTATTGTTGATGAGCCTACGGGAAATCTCGATCCGCGCCATTCCATGGAGCTTGTGAATCTGCTTAAAGGGATAAACCGCTGCGGAACGACCGTAATTATGATAACCCACGAACACGAACTCGTTCAGCAGTTCGGCGGAAGGATCATAAATGTGGATAAGGGTTCCATAACCTTTGACAGGGTAATCGGAGGCAGCGATGAGGACGAGTAATGTAAGCTACCTTGTAAAAAAGGGAATTAGCTCTGTATGGAAAAATTTCGTAATGTCGTTTGCGAGTTTTTGTATTCTTCTTGTAAGCCTGCTTCAGGTCAGCATAACGGTGTTGTTTATGATGAACATAAACATTGTTATGAGAAACATCGAAAACACGAACGAAATTACAATATATATCGAAAAGGGCTCGACCAAGGCTCAGATAGATCATATACGGGATGTGCTTGAAAAGGACGAAAATCTGACGGATATAGTATATAAATCCGCCGAAGAAGCCCGCCAAGAGTTCGCGGAAAGCATGGGAGAATTTTCCGAGCTTCTGGAATATCTCGAGGAAAACCCTATGCCCGAAACCTTTTTGGTAAGAACAAAGGATCTTACCAAGATCAAATATTCGGTTGACGCGATATCGAGTATTGACGGCGTAGAACAGGTAAAGGCTCCGTATGATTTCGCGGCGGCTCTGATAAATATCAGAAACACATTTTCGGTAATAATCATAGCGATGCTTGCGACTCTTGTCGCGGTAAGTATCGTAATAGTGTCGAACACAATAAGAACGAGCGTTTTTGCGCGCCGCGAGGAGATCTCGATCATGAAATACGTGGGCGCTACAAACGGCTTTATAAAGCTTCCGTTTTTTGTGGAGGGTATGTTTATCGGTATTCTTGCGGGAGCGGCGGCTTTCGGACTGACATGGTTCATCTATAACTCCGTGTTTTCTCTTTTCAGTGCGGAGAATTTTTCGCTGTGGGAAATGTTTGGATTTTTCAACCTCATTCCGTTTGACAGCATTATGTGGATCGTGCTTGCGGTGAACTGCCTGGCGGGAGCGCTTCTGGGAGCTGTGGGGACTACTGTAAGTATGGGCAAATATCTTAAAGTATAATTGACAATTTACAATTGACAATGGACAATGGACAATGGACAATTAAGGTGTCTGCTTCGCAGACAATATTAAATATCCGCGCCCAAAGAGCGCACCATAATTGTCCATTATCCATTGTCAATTTAAAAAAGTGGGTGCTTCTTGTGAACAAAAAAATATCATTGGGCGTGGCTGTAAGCCTTGTTGCGATAGGCTGTGCCATAACGTTCGTACTGACATGGACAGTGTCACTTAATATCTACAATTCAAAAATAAGCAGCGTTGAAAAATACGAAGGCGTATACGAAACGATCCGCCAGATGGACGCGGTCGTCAGAAACAACTATATCGGCACGATCTATGACGACGCCATACAAAACGGCATTTTAAACGGTTATGTAAACGGCATCGGAGATGTAAACGCGGCATATATGCTTCCGAACGCCTATTATCAGCTTCAGCAGATAGAAAGCGGCGTTGTAAACGGCGCGGGCTTTGAAGCCTATGAGGACGGCTCTGGTTATCTCGTGGTTTCGACCGTATATAAAAACAGTTCCGCGGATATAAACGGAATGCTTCCGGGAGACATAATAACCGAAATTGACGGAAGAAACGTTATGCTTATGGAAAGCGGAACGGCGCTCGATAGGATCGCGGGCGAGATAGGAACACAGCTTACAGTAAAATACCTGCGCGAAGGTGAGATCTACACGGTAAACCTTATTCGCCAACAGGTCGAGATCGAGTCTGTGACCGAAGAAATGCTCGACAGAAAGGTCGGGTATATCCGTATCACATCCTTCAATCAGAAAACCGCCGAGCAGTTTTTGCGCTCGCTTAATACTGTGCTTTCAAATAACGCGGCTGCGCTTGTTATTGACATAAGGCAAAACAGCGGCGGAGTATATTCCTCTGTAAAGCCCATGCTGAACAGGATACTTCCCGCGGCTATCGCCGCGACAGCCGAGTATAAAAACGGCACAATAAAACCGCTTATAGAAACCGATTCCGAGCAGGAACTCGATATTCCGATCGCCGTGCTTGTGGATTCGGGAACCGCCGCGGCGGCGGAGCTTTTTGCGGTCGCGCTTAAGGATGACGGTAAGGCGATCCTTGTCGGGACACAGACAAGCGGAAAATCGGTCATACTTACTACATACGAGTTCCCTGACGGAAGGGCTCTTACCATTCCCACGGCGAAAATTATTCCGTCAAGGTCCGAGCCGTATGACGGGGTGGGTATAAAGCCCGATTATGTGGTGGAGCTTCCGGCGGGCTTATCTGTCGCTTATCTTGAACACGAGGCTGACACACAGCTCATAAAGGCGCTCGAGGTCCTTGTTGATGACCCCGCGGAACCTGACTGAATAAATGCGTAATGCGTAATTTGTAATTCGTAATTATTTTAAGCGCAAATTGTTAATACACATCGGTTACGGGCAGTATATAACAATTTCGTGAACATAATAATTACGGGTACATAAAAATTACGCATTACGCATTACGAATTACGCATTAAAAACAGGAGGATAATTATGAACAAACCTATCACCATATTGACAAGAAAGGGCGAGGAGAAGCTCAAAGCCGAGCTTAATGAGCTGCGCTCCGTACGCCGCCGCGAGGTCGCGGAGAAGATCAAGGTCGCGCTTTCTTTCGGCGACTTGTCCGAAAACAGCGAGTATGATGAGGCAAAAAACGAACAGGGCATCATCGAGTCGAGAATTGCCGAGATCGAGGCAACTCTCGCTCACGCGCAGGTAATTGATGACGAGGATATCTCCACCGAAAAGGTCGGGATAGGAACAACCGTTAAAATTCTTGATGTTGAAATGGACGAAGAGATGGAGTTTAAAATTATCGGCACAAAGGAAGCCGATATAAACAACGGAAAAATGTCCGACGAAAGTCCTATCGGCGCGGCGATCATGGGCAAAAAGGCGGGGGAAGAGGTCGATGTTGAGACCCCGACCGGAATCATTAAGTTTAAGGTACTTGAGATAAGAAAAGAAGACGAGGACTAATATCAGTGTACAGTTGACAGTAACCGGTAAACTGTAAAGGTGTGCCCTTCGTGCGCGGATTAAAACGCCTTATACTGTTTGCTGTGTACTGTCAATGTCAACTGTAACGATGTTTTGGAGGAACTAATATAAAATGACAGAAAACAACGAAGAGAAGGTTGAACTCTCACAGGAGGAGCTTGACGAACAGCACAGAGTTCGTCTTGAGAAGCTTGCCGCTCTAAAGGAAGCGGGAAACGACCCGTATACCATTACGCAGTTCCCCGTTGATATTCACAACAGCGAGATAAGAGAGCGTTTTGAGGAGCTTGAAAACAAGGATGTTGTTATAGCGGGAAGAATGATGACCCGCAGAAATATGGGAAAGGCGAGCTTTATTGATGTTCGCGACAGCTCTGACAGGATGCAGGTCTATGTAAGGATAGACAATGTCGGCGAGGAGAGGTTTGCCGAGTTCAAAAAGTGGGATCTCGGCGATATCGTAGGCGTTAAGGGCTATGTTTTCAAGACAAAGACGGGCGAGATCTCGGTTCACGCAAACGAGATAGTGCTTTTGTCAAAGTCACTTTTGCCGCTCCCCGAAAAGTGGCACGGACTTAAGGACAAGGAGGAGCGCTATCGTAAGCGCTATCTTGACCTTATCGCAAACCCCGAGGTCAAGGACGTTTTCGTAAAGCGCTCAAGGATACTTTCGGAGATAAGAAAATTCCTCGACAGTCACGGATATGTCGAGGTCGATACGCCAGTGCTTTTGCCTATTGAGATAGGAGCGTCGGCGCGTCCGTTCAAGACCCACCACAACGCGCTCGATATCGATATGTACCTCAGGATCGAGACCGAGCTGTACTTAAAGCGGCTTATTGTCGGCGGCTTTGATAAGGTTTACGAGGTCGGAAGGATATTCAGAAATGAGGGAATGGATTCGACCCACAACCCCGAGTTTACCTCGATCGAAATGTATCAGGCGTATATCAATTATTTCGAGATGATGGATCTTATCGAGGAGCTTTACCGCACAGTCACTCTCAACGTATGCGGCACGGACACCGTAGAGTATCAGGGAAAGCAGATCACTGTAGGAAAGCCTTGGGAGCGTCTGACGATGATAGACGCGGTGAAGAAGTACGCGGGCGTTGATTATAACGCGTGGGAGACCGACGAGAGCGCCAGAGCCTGTGCAAAGGAAAAGGGCGTTGAGGACGGCGTAAGCGAAAAATCGACAAAGGGCGATGTGCTTATAGCGTTTTTCGAGAGCTTTGTTGAGGACAAGCTGATCCAGCCGACGATAATTTACGATTATCCCGTGGAGAATTCTCCGCTTGCTAAGAGAAAGACGGACGACCCCGCTTTTACCCAGCGCTTTGAGTATTTCATAAACGGAACGGAGTTCGGAAACGCGTTCTCGGAGCTGAACGACCCGATCGATCAGAAGGAGCGTTTTGTAAAGCAGGTTGCGGCGAAGCGCGCCCAGGGCGGAAACGACGCGCAGGTCGATGACGATTTCATCACCGCGCTCGAGTACGGACTTCCTCCGACAGGCGGACTCGGCTTCGGCTTTGACAGACTCGTAATGCTTCTGACAAACTCCGCGAGCATAAGGGACGTATTGCTGTTCCCGACAATGAGACCGATAGGGAATTAAGATCCTTTCCAAGGGGAAATTTTCTTTAGAAAGTCTCCCCTCGGAAGAATGATCGAATATTGATGTAACAAAATGAAACGAATATTTGCTTTAACATTAATCCTTGCTGTGATTATCATGACTTTTTCGGGATGCGGCAAAGACAAGGGCGACCAAACATCGCTTTCTTTGGAAAAAGACGGAATTGTAAATATTAAAGTAAGCTCATTTCCCGGAGAATATAATCATTCCTTTAGCGAAGATGACGCTGATATTATTGTAGATTATCTGTCAGGGTTGAAGCTGATTTCCGATTTTGCGGAAGATCCCGATGTATACGCCGGTATGACTTGGGAAATTTCCATTGAATATGAAAACGGCGATATTGTAACAGTATACTATTTTGGAAATATGTTTATCAGAACAGACAGCGGACCGTGGTATAAAATGAATTATGATGAAGCAAAGCGCTTCGATACATTTCTTTACGAGCTGGGCGAGTGATGGGAGTTTTGATCGGCATTTTATACCGAATTGATATCTGTGAATTATTTCAGCAGGCAGTCCTCAAGGACTGCCTGCTTTAATGTATATTTAAATTATATTCGATCCGCCCGCTTCGGGCAGATTTTTTCAAAAAATTTTTTCGGGATGTAATATGAGGCAAAAAACTCGGTGTATTAAAGTGAAGGGTCATTGTAAAAAGGAGGAAGAGATATGGAGGACAACGAAATTATAGCGCTGTATATGGATCGATCCGAAGCCGCCATATCCGAAACCGACCGAAAGTACGGAAAATACTGCCGCTATATAGCATACGGGATTTTGCGCGATAACGAGGAAGCGGAAGAATGCGTAAACGACACATATTTTCGTGTATGGAACGCCATTCCGCCACACTGCCCGAATTGCCTCAGAACATTTATAGGCAGGATAACGCGCGGCTTGGCTCTGAACAAATCGGAAAAGCTCTCCGCGAAAAAACGCAAAGAGGGACAGACCGCGCTTGCGCTTGAAGAACTCAGCGAGTGCATACCCGATATGCATAACTCGGAGAACGCCGCCGAGGATATCGTAATCAAAGAAACGCTTGACCGTTTTCTGAAGGATCTGCCGCCCGAATCCCGAAAGATATTCGTCCGCCGTTATTGGTATTTAAGCTCGATCAGAGAAATTGCGGACGAATTCGGACTGAAAGAAAGCAAGGTTTCCGTGACCCTTTTCCGCTTGAGAAAAAGACTTAAAACCGAATTAGAGAAGGAGGGTATCATAATATGAAAAACGAACGCTTATTAAATATCATCGGAGAAATTGACGACAAATACATCGAAGAAGCCGCGCCCGAGCAAAAGAAAATGCAAAACCGCAAATTCCCATGGATAAAATGGACAGCAGTCGCGGCGGGTGTTATAATTGCCGCAACTGCCGTTTCTATTCCGCTTATTAACAGGAATACCGCTGTCCTGCCGAACGACAGCACCGTCCGGTCTGACAGCAATAACAGCACAGCTAAGCCCGACGCATACGATCCGGACAGATATAAGGATTTTTCCGTTATGACATCGTCACCTGACAGGATCTTTGATGGTAAATATTGGCTGATTTCGGAAAAATATAAGTTCTTTTATCTTGGAGATCGGCGGTATGAAATAAATTCGAGATATATTGACGAAAAATGGATCGAAAAGCCTATCGGAGAATGTGATACGTTAAGAGATAATAATGAAGTACTCACGGCGTATAAGATAAAAGGAGTTGACGAAAGGCTTCTGGTCGCCGCGGGATATGACAAAGAAAAGTTTGTGTACAGTATAAGGATACACGGGATATTAGACGGAGAGTTTGATACTTTGGGAAAGCTCTTCGAGGCTTGCGATCTGCCGTCTATGGCGGAGCTTAACTGCTTTAATGAATATGAGGGAAGAACAGAAACCGGATATTATGACCTTAAAAACGGCGAGGAGATATGGCAGATATTATCCGAATGCAAAGACGCGAGGTACGCGGATGTGGATCTTATCGAAACGCTTACGAGCAAGAAATATATCAGCTTTATCGTATCGTCCGAGCCTTTGGGCATATATAAACGGAGTATGGGCATAACAGAGGACGGTTATCTCATAACCGATATTTTTACCTCGGGAAGCTGGGGATACATTTACGATATCGGAGAGGAAATCGCACAGCGGATAATCAGCCTTGCGAAAAGCAATTCGGAAAAAGGAACGGAAGAACCCTATTACTATTCTCTTATAGGCACAGTCACAGAGGTCGGCGACGGATATATACTGATAGATGATTCTGTTATTTGTAAGGACCCGAATAACGGAATTACCTTTAAGGTGATTACGGATAAGCTTATTATGAAGAGGGAAATTGAATTCTGGCACATAGAAGAAGGGCGTACCGTTCTTATAGAGTATAAATACAAAGCGGATTCGGATAACTTGATCGATAGCGCAGTATCTTTAAATTTAGTGGGAATTAAAGACGGAAAGCTCAACTCGATTATTATTTGCTGAAATTCCGAATTGCCCGAACCTAAATTGTTATTAAAATCACCCTTAAAATATTCATCTCCTTAAAAATTTTGTCAAAATGTAACAGAAAATCAAAAAACAAAGCTCATAAGATTTAATTTTGTGCATAAATAAAGTTTACAAAAAGTTAAAAATAATATGTTAAGATAACAATAGAAAAATATCAGAACAATTTTAAGGGTGATTTTATGAAAACAGGACTTATTCTCGAGGGGGGCGCGGTTCGCGGAATTTTTACCGCGGGTGTTCTTGACAGACTTATGGAGGGCGGAGTTTATTTTCCGTACGTTTGCGGCGTGTCCGCGGGCGGCGGAAACGCGATGAGCTATGTTTCCCGCCAGAACGGACGCACAAAGGATATGCTGAATGTGCCGAGGTCTGAGTCATATTATGGTATAAGACAGTTTTTAGGCACGGGAAAGATCATAAACCTTGACAAAATGGTATACGAATATCCGTTTAAACAGTTCCCGTTTGATTTCGATACATATTTCCACAGCGGCATCGAGACAGAGTATGTCTGCACCTGCTGTGAAACAGGCGAGGCGGAATATTTTTCCGAGAAAAACGATACCGACCGCCTGCTTAAAATAACGAAGGCGACCTGCTCGGTGCCGATGCTATGCGAGCCGGTTGAAATTGACGGAAAGCATTATCTTGACGGAAGCATTGCGGATTCGATCCCGCTTGAACACGCTCTTGAAAAGGGCTGTGACAAGCTTGTGGTCGTGCTTACAAAACCGAGCAGCGACACTCCGCCGACAGATTATAAGAAGTTCCACGCTGTCATTCATCAGATGTATAAGCGTTTCCCGAAGTTTGAGGAGGCTTGTATGACGCGCGTTGAGCGTTACATAGAGAATGTAAACCTGATGAACAGACTCGAGGAAGAGGGAAAGATATTCGTGTTCAGACCCTCGCTCCCCGCTATCTCAAAGTTTGAGAAGGACAACGAAAAGATCGACGAGTTCTATAACGATGGTTATTCACAGGCTGAAAACAAGCTCGGCGAGCTTCTTGATTGGATCGGAGTAAAACTCGTAGGCTGATTTGATTTAAAAAAACAATAAAAGTAATCAAGGGAAAACTTTCTGAAGAAAGTTTTCCCTTTTCTCTTTCAACAACCTTCCCCATACAAAAAAGCTTTGGGGGAGTTACCCCTTTTTTTCAAAAGAGGTAAGCGTTATGCACCAGCGATCTTCTCGGCAACCACTCTGTCGTGTACGATCGCCCTGTCGAATTCCGAAAGCCTTTCAAGCGCAAGCTCCGTTCCGCAGTCAAGAGCCGAGGCACAAAGCAAAAGCTTCGCAAGCGAATAAACCGAAAGCAAAAACGAATAGCTCTCAAAAACATTTCCGTCTTCAAAACAAAACGGCATTCTAAGTTCAAAAAGCAAATTAAGCGCAAGATTTCCGAAAAAATACGGCGGGAAAAGCGAAGCCCCCTTTGTGATTTTCTCATTATCGGGTATTCCGTCGGTAAATACCGCGGAAATCGCTTTGTCATCGCCGAAGATATCCGCGAAAAGCTTTGCCGCTTTGTCGAATTTCATATCGGCTTTCGGCATTATATCCGGAGCTTTAAACCTTCTTTGCTGCTGTTCGATCAATTCGGGAATGTTAAAGTCCTCCGTCTCTGAAATACACCTTGCAGCTTCCAGCCCCAACAGCATATTGTCCTCAAGTCCGCGCATCCTGCTTGAAATAATATCGTAAAACAGCCCGAAAAGCTCGTTTCTATACCGAGTCGCGGGGTTTTGGGCAAAGTCCTCCTCTCCCTCGCACAAAACGGAATTCAAAACGATCTCATCTCCTGAGACCTGAACCTGACGAATGCACATCTCGAGCGCGAATTCGTCGTTCATCAGCATTTTCGCAACCTCGGGACAGCTCGCGTAACAGCCCCTTGTCATAACGGCATTGTTGAAGACCGAAACGCGCGGATAGATACGGCAGGTGTTTGAAATAAATTCCTCGCCGAATTCCCGCTGTATCGAGCATAGCGAGTTTTCCGCGAGGAAAGGACATTTTCTGCCCGAAAGCTTTAAGTTCCACAGCGGTTCGTCAAAGTCGGGCATTTCAAGACGGCAAAACGCGCTGTTTATATTTTCGCGCATTTTGTCCGAAAGCTCAAGCGAACAAAGCCTTTCGTACTCTTCATTCAGCCAGATCAGATCTTCCCAGTCCCTACAGCAGTTGCTTTCACAGGACGAACCTTTACAATTGAATTCCCGAAAATATTTCGGTTCTTTTATAATATAATAACCCATCATTAAATCAATGGACAATGTACAATGGACAATGGACAATTAAGGTGTCTGCTTCGCAGACAATATTTAAATATTCGCGCCCGAAGGGCGCACCGCAATTGTCCATTGTCAATTATCAATTTTCAATTAAATACTTACGGAGTAGTTCGGAGCTTCCTTTGTTATGTAAATGTCGTGCGGGTGGGATTCCTTAAGACCCGCGCCCGTGATCCTGATAAACTCCGCCTTTTCCTGAAGATCGCCTATCGTCGGACAGCCGCAGTATCCCATACCGCTTCTGATACCTCCGACAAGCTGGAAGATCGTATCCGCGACAGAGCCTTTGTACGGAACGCGTCCCTCGACGCCCTCGGGAACCATCTTTTTGGACTTGTCCTGGAAATATCTGTCCGCCGAACCCTTTTTCATCGCCGCGAGCGACCCCATTCCTCTGTACACCTTAAACGAACGTCCCTGGAAAATTTCAACATCGCCGGGAGCTTCCTCACAGCCCGCCAAAAGCGAACCGAGCATAACAACATTCGCTCCCGCCGCAAGCGCTTTTACAATATCGCCCGAGTATTTGATCCCGCCGTCCGCGATGATCGGAACGCCGTATTTAGCCGCCGCACACGCACAGTCGTAGACCGCCGTTATCTGCGGAACTCCGATACCCGCGACAACTCTTGTAGTACATATAGAGCCGGGTCCGATACCAACCTTTACCGCGTCCGCTCCCGCCTTTATCAGATCCTCCGCTGCCGCGGCGGTAGCCACATTTCCCGCTATAATGGGGATATCGGGGAACGCGTTTTTTATGCTTTCAAGGGTCGTCATAATATTCTTGGAGTGACCGTGCGCCGAGTCAAGAACCAGAACGTCCGCCTGAGCCTTTATAAGCGCCCCCGCTCTGTCAAGAACATCGGGAGTAATTCCGATAGCCGCTCCGCAAAGTAGCCTGCCGCTCTTGTCGCGCGCGGTGTTGGGGTATTGAACAGACTTTTCAATATCCTTTATTGTTATCAAGCCCTTTAGCATACCGTTCTGGTCTACCAGAGGGAGCTTTTCTATCTTGCGCTTTCTCAGTATCTCCTGTGCTTCCTCAAGAGTCGTCCCGACGGGAGCGGTGATAAGATTATCCTTTGTCATGACCTCGCCGATCCTCTGGGTAGGGTCTGTGATAAAGCGCAGATCGCGGTTTGTGAAAATTCCGACAAGCTTTCCGTTTTCAACGATCGGAACGCCGCTTATCCTGTACTTCCCCATAAGCGCGTCGGCGTCGCGAACGCTGTCGTCGGGCGAAAGGAAGAACGGGTTTACGATAACGCCGTTTTCCGAGCGCTTTACCTTATCTACCTCGTCGACCTGCTGTTCGATCGTCATGTTTTTGTGAATGACCCCGATGCCGCCTTCGCGCGCGACCGCGATAGCCATTCTCGATTCCGTGACGGTGTCCATCGCCGCGGTCATTATCGGCGTATTGAGCTGAATGTTTTTTGTAAGGTTAGTCTTTAAACTAACCATGTTCGGAGTAACGTCGCTTTTTGCGGGGACAAGCAGAACATCGTCAAACGTAAGTCCTTCCTTGATAAATTTTTCCTCGTAATTGCAGTTAAGCATATTTTCTCCTCCTAAAATATTCTTTGGCTACAGTTATTATCTTATATTATACACTGAAACATAAAAATTTGCAAGCAAAAATAAAAAGAAAAATAGACAAATATCTTTAATTTTTTAAGCCGCCTTTGGAACATTTTAACGCACTTGATGAAAAAATGCGAAAAAACATCTTTTTTCACTTGACTTAAATGCGCATTTATTATAAAATATATGTGTATGGTGAAAAATACTGAAAAGGAATGATTTCTATAAATAAAACTATAGTTTCCGCCTCGCTTTTGGCGTGTGATTTTTCGAGCCTTGCGTATGAAAGCGAGCGCTGTGCTAAGGCGGGCGTCGATTGGATCCACTTTGACGTTATGGACGGGCATTTTGTAGAACAGATAACATACGGCTCGGCTGTTCTTAAATCCATAGATAAGGTCACGGACAAGTTTATGGACGTCCATCTTATGGTGGACAACCCCGAAAGGCAGATACCTCTTTTTGCGCGCGCGGGCGCGGATCTTATAGACGTCCATGTCGAAAGCAGCAGAGATATTTTCGGCTGTCTTGAGGAAATACGCGCCTTCGGAATTAAATCGGCGGTCGCGGTAAAGCCGAATACGCCGGTAGAGGAGGCGTTCAAGTACCTGCCGCTTTGCGATATGGTGCTTGTCATGACGGTAGAGCCGGGCTATGGCGGACAAAGCTTTATGACAAATATGCTTCCGAAGATCACGAAGCTTCGCGAATATGCCGACAAAAACGGCTTCTCGGATCTTGATATACAGGTTGACGGCGGAGTAAATGTCCGCACGGCAAAGCTTGCGCGAAAAGCGGGAGCGAATGTTCTTGTCGCAGGCACGGGGCTTTTCGGCGCGGCAGATATGAACGCGGTTTGCGCCGCGCTGAAAGGAATATAGCTATGGCGGATAATGCCACTAAATCGCCCGTAAGGGTATATGCGGAACGGCTTGTTTTTTTGGCGACGATTGTGGTTCTTTCGGCTTTTATGCAGGGAGGAAGAGTTGTTGTCATATGCGCGGTGAGCGTTGCTTCGGCGATGCTTGCGGACGCGCTGTGCTGTGCTTTGAGAAAAGACAAGTATGATCCGAAGGATGCCGCCGTATTGTTCTGGGGGCTCTGCGCGGGAATGATGATGCCGATAAGCGCGTCGCTCTGGGCGGCGGCGATGTCGTCGGTGATATGTATAATAGTCGGAAAACATTTTTTCGGCGCTTCGGACAACATTGTGTTCTGTCCTCCGGCGATATCCACAGCCTTTATGATAATCTGTTATCCCGCTCAGATGTTGTATTCCCCGAAATTTGGCGAAAGCTATCCGATTTTCGGAGAGTATGACGGAATACTTACGCGCTCGGCGGAGTATTCGCTTCAGCTCGGGTATACTCCGTCCGCGAATATCTGGGATACGCTTCTGGGCTTTACCTCGGGACCTATCGGAACAATTTACGGGATAGTAATAATTGTGTGCGGGATATGTCTGGCGGTCCGCGGAAAAAACAGCCCCGCCGCGATGATCTCCTGCCTTGTGACGGTGGGGATCCTGGCGTTTTTCTTTCCGAGGGCAAAATACGGCGCGTGGAACTCGGTGTTTTATGAGCTTTCGTCGGGATATCTGCTTTTCGGAACGGTATTTTTAAGTACGGAGCCTTATTGTATCCCGAAAAAGACAATGGCGCGGGCAGTTTACGGCGCGGTTTTGGGATATATAACGATGATGTTCCGCATTTACGGCAGGACCGAGGGCGGTTTTTTGTTCGCGCTTCTTATCGTAAGCGCGCTTTCGGAGAGCTTCGACAGGTTGGTCGAAAACCTCGGGTATTGGAAAAAGACATACCTTTCGTCATTTGAAAAGAACAAGACCCGTGTTCAGCGCGGAGAGGTAAAGCTTACTGATACACAGGAGATCGTCATACCGAAGAAGTACCGCTATCACACTCCGCCGATCGACGGAGTAATAAAGAAACAAGCCAGAAAATATCGTAAAAACAGGAGGGACTACAATGGAAAACAATAGTAAGTCCTTCAGCCTTGACGGGCTTTTGCGTCAGAATGTCGTGCTTATGAGCGGATTGGTCACTGCGCCGATCATTGTCGCGTGTACTACGATGATGCGCGCGCTGGTGCTTGTCATAAGCTTTTTTATGATATCTTATCTTTCTATTCTGATTTGCAGGATAATTCCGAGGAAAATCGCATATACTTTCAGAATACTGTTTTACGCGGTGGTGGCGGCGGCGCTTTATATTCCGACGATCCTGCTTTTACAGAGACTGTTTCCCAATGAAACAGCCTCGGTCATGCTTTATATCGAGCTTATGGTCGTAAATTTACTTCTCCTCGCAAAGACCGAAAGCCGCTTTTATCTTATCTCATACGGCAAAATGGCGGCTGAGGCGCTTGTTTATATCGTGGGATATGCTTTGGCGGCGTTTGCGGTGGGGTTTGTAAGGGAGATATTGGCATACGGAACGCTGTTTGGATTTAAGCTTTTTGGCGCGATCTTGCCCGCGGCACACTCGCCGTTTTTCGGCTTTGTTCTTGTGGGCTTGTTGGCTGCGGGCTGCAGAGCCGTTGTATCCGGCTCTCGAAAGGAGAGCTGATCATGGCGGAGGTTTTCGCAAGAATGGTAAGTCTGGCTATGATCTCAATTTTTACGCAAAACGCTATTTTTGACAGGGCGTTTGGAGTAAACGTTGCGATCTACGCCTCGAGAAAAAGCTCTCACGTCATCGGCTTTACGATCGGCACGACAGCTATAACAACTCTCGCGAGCGCGGCGGCGTATCCCTTTGACATAATGCTGCTCCCGTCGGAATACGGATATTTGTATATGCCGCTCATTTATGTGGGGATCGTAAGCGTTTTGTACCTTTTGGGGCTGTTTATTTTGTGGGGATTGTTTCCGAAAACATACTACAAGGTGAATAAATACGCTCATTTAGCGGTATTTAACTGCGCTGTTTTCGGCGCTCTTTTCCTGAATTACAATTTCGGAAAGGGCTTTGCGGGATATGTAGGCTATGGCTTTGGCACGGGTATAGGTCTTTTCCTTGCGTGCTTTTTGCTGAATATTGCTCATGAGCGGCTCAACAGCGACAAGATCCCGAGTGTGTTCAGAGGATATCCGATCATGCTTATTTTTATAGGTATAATTTCTTTGGCGTTTAATGTTTTGGTGGGATATACGGCAGAGTTTTAAGATAAACAATGGACAATGTATAATTGACAATGGACAATAAAGGTGTCTGCTTCGCAGACAATATTTAATATTCGCGCCCTTCGGGCGCACCGCAATTGTCAATTGTGTAAATTGTAAAGGTGGGTAGGCGGTGAAAAAAAATAAAACAAAGATCAAGATAAAACGAAGCAAGGTAAATCTTTATAATAAGAAGAAGAACAAAGCAAGGCAGGTAGTCGCGATAATTATTACCGCGGCTGCGGCGTGTGCGCTTTGTGTTTTGGGATATGGTATAGGAAAACCGCTTATGGATTATTTCAGAAACCGCGGTTCGGTTTCAGAAAGCTCGTCTGTATGGACTCCCGAAAGCTCGGACGCGGCAGATAATTCGTCGTTCGGTTCGGAAAACGCCGGTTCTCCGGGAGGCTCCTCCTCGGGAGAGGAAAAGCCGCCGATCACTCTCACAAACTCCGCGTATTTCCTTTCCGACGAAGCGGCGCTCAGCTCTGCTTCGCTTAATTCCGAGCTTGCCGCTGCAAAAGCCGCGGGTCATTCGGTCGTTGTGGTGACGCTTAAAGACCCAGACGGATTTTTCCTCTATAAAAGCGCTATTGAAGGAGTACAAAGCAAGGGTACGCTTTCCGCCGCACAGATCGCCGCAGAGATAGACAAAGCGGGCTTTATCCCCGCCGCAAGAATAAGCACTTTAAAGGACAAGACAAACGGCGTGGCTATGGACTGCATTTTTAAGTTTGCGGACGGTACGATATGGCTTGATGACAGTCCCGCAAGCGGCGGCAAAACATGGCTCTCGCCCTTTGATCCAAAGACGCTCGATTTTATGAAGAGTATAACCTCAGAGCTTTCACAGGCGGGCTTTAAGCGTATAATTGCGGTAAATACAATGCTACCGAGTTTTTACGCTGTAGATATTTCTCAAAACCTTTCATATCTTCCGCTTTCGGACAAAACAAAACGCGCCGAGGCGCTCTGGAGCGTGACGGCTTCCGCGGCGGAGGGCGCGGAGCTTGGCGGAGCCGAGCTTTATATCGAGATGGACGGAGCGAATATGATTTTGGAGAACAGGGACGGTACGGACGCGGAGCTTTCTTTTACCTCCGCCCCGCTTAAAACCGCAAATCTTATCGTAGACTACTCTCCTTCCGATTCGGCGGATAACGCATATGCTTCTGCCAAAACATTTATCGAAAGTCTGAACAGATCGCTTGACGGAGCGGAATGTACTGTAAGAATAAAGGGAAGCTTTTCGGCGGCGGTTCTTGAAAGCGTGAAAAAGGCGTTTGACGAGGCGGGCATTACCGCGTTTTCACAATAATTTCAGATTTATTTGCCATTATTCGCTTGATTTTTCAACTGTTAAGCGGTATAATAGATATAATATGTTTTTAATGTATAAAAAGGAGGACAACTTATGAACTTACTTACATTTTTGTCGGAAAGCTCGGCGACAGATACCCCGGGAGGACTTACAGTTTCGTCGATCTTATCGCTGATAATTCCGTTTGTGCTTGTTATTCTGATCTTCTATTTCCTTATAATTCGACCCGAGAAAAAGCGCAACAAGGAAATGCAGGAGATGCTCAATAACATTCAGGTGGCGGATGAAGTAATAACCACAGGCGGCATTATCGGACGCGTTCTTTCCGTAAAGGAGGACACCGTGCTTATCGAAACGGGAAGCGACCGCACAAAGATTCGCGTAGTAAAAACCGCTATAGCCAAGAACAACACCGCCCACGAAGCCGCGGAGTCTGTCGCTGAAGCAAAGCCCGCAAAGAATAAGAGCGGAAAGACCGAAATAAAGTAAATGAAAACCGATCTGCGGGTAATAAAGACTCGCGCTGTTATAAAAAACACGCTGATCGAGCTGATGTCCGAAAAAGAGATCGCTAAGATCACAGTGTCACAGCTTTGCGAAAAGGCGAAGATAAACCGAAAGACTTTTTACCGCCACTACCGCGAAATAAACGATGTAAAGGCGGAGCTTGAAAACGAAGCGCTCGAGGAGTTTTCAAAAAGCTTTAAAAACGGCAGTATTCTCGACGCGAAAACGATCATCTCGGGAATAAGCGAGGTCCTCAGGCAAAGACGTGATTTTTATTCAAGAATGCTTAAATTCAACCCCGATCTGTTCGGAAAGGGAAGGCTTAAAACCGCTCTTTGCAGAACTATCGCCGCGGCGCTCAGAAGCACAGGCCGCGAAAAAAACGAGCAGGTCGTTATGTCCGCCGCGGAATTTACAGCGGCGGGAGTTTTTTCGCTGTACTCGGGATGGCTTGAAGAGGGCGGCGATATTGATTTTGTGACCGAGCTTTCCGTAAGGCTTGTAACGGGAGCGCTTTCGGGATTTTTTTCGGAAAACCGGTGATAGGGCTTTAAACGTGAAATACTCATGCGTTGTTTATGCATTGCGGATTTGAAAATTCCGAACCGTCTGAATAACGTATTGTCCGCCGAAGGCACAGCGGCAGCGCGAGATATGACATCAACAATTTTCGGTATGACTGCGATTTTGATGTATCACATTTTGGGATTTAATTACATAAAATGCTGAAATTGTGAAAAATGTCCAAAGTTTCATATATAAATTTGTGATAAATAATTGTTGCAAATTATAATAAAAAATGGTATAATATAGACGTTGAGATTGTGGGATAGTATTAAAGTCCTAAGGACTTGTATACTTCTTATATATTTTCCCCAATTATTTTTTGCCGGAAGAAACTGTTTTCCCCAAACAGTCGGCACATGATTTCAGTTCCCGCGGACACCCCCTTGTCCGCGGTATTTTTTCTGCAATAATTCGGCGGTTTTTGCCGAAAAATATGTTTGGAGGTATTTTATGAATTGTCCTAACTGCGGAGCGCCTATTGATGACAAAAGCCTTGGAGATTCAAACGAGTTCAAGCCTATTTCGATGTGGGGATATTTCGGATATGAGCTTCTGTTTTCGATCCCTGTTATAGGCTTTATTCTGCTGATCGTTTTCTCGGCGGGAGCGGCAGGAAATATAAACCTCAGAAACTTTGCGAGGTCATATTTCTGCTATTACATAATTGTTGCGGTCATTCTCGGGATAGTTATCGCCATTTTGGCTGCGACCGGGATCCTTACGGCAATTGCCGCCGGTATGCAGCAATAACCGTGGTTGGTAGCCGTACATAAAGTCTTTGAAAGGGCGTCTCGCATTATGCACGCATTATTCGCCTACGGCGAAAAACGCTGCGGTGCAAAACGCGAACCTTTCTTCAGAAAGTTTTCCCTCAGAAAAAGTATTTGGAATTCCAAAAGGGAATAGCGTTTTTTCCGAAAGGCATAATTTGCACATAATGCACTCTTTGGTCGGGATGTGGGTAAAACTCCCGCAGTAACATTGGTTTTATATACAACTAAAGCGCGAATAGCTTTTGCTGTTCGCGCTTCTTATTGGGTGAAACCCTTTTTCAAAGACTTTTTGTACGGCTGATCGTTACTTGTTCTGCTTGAAAACGTCCGCAACATCGGAGATCGTTATGTAAGCCGTCTGGTCGATCTCATGCACGATATTCCGCATTTTTCCGATCTGGAAACGGTTTATAACAAAGTATATTACGGTCTTGGGCTGTTTGAGATAGCCTCCGACGCCCTGCATGGTGGTCATGCCTGTTCCGAACTCCTCGGAAAGCCGAGCGCATATCTCCTCCGCCTTAGTGGTTATTATCATCGCGGATTTCGCTCTGTCAAAACCTTCAACGATAAAGTCGATCGTTTTCAATCCCGCGTAATACGTGACGATCGAATAAAGCGGCAGTATCCAGTTGTTTAAGATCACTCCGCACAAAATGTACAAAATAACATTGTAGATCATAACAAAGGTACCGACTGTTATACCGATCTTTTTCGCGAAGATGACCGCCATGACCTCGATACCGTCCATTGCCCCGCCAGAGCGTATCGCGATTCCGCTTCCTATTCCCGAGATAATTCCGCCGAACAGCGCGCATAAAAGCAGATCCTGACCCGCAAGCGGCGAAGCCATATCCACGTCGATCGGCAAAACGTCCGTTATCAGCCACGCCGATACGGAATATATCGTAACCGCGTAGATAGCGTAAAAGGTAAACGCCACGCCCTCTTTTTTCAGACCCAGCGCGAACAGCGGTATGTTAAGCGCGACCAGCAGTATTGAAAGGGAAAGATATTCGGGCGTTATCTGAGACAACAGCATCGAGGTTCCCGAAATCCCGCTGTCGTAAAGCTTTACGGGAGCTAAAAACACCGTGATCCCAAAGGCGTTTACTATTCCCGCGATCGTCAGTCCGATAAAATTTTTGAAATGGAATTTTTTCATAGATGTTCTTCCTCAATAAAATATATCTACATTAACATTATACACTTGAACAAGCTTTATGTCAAGATGGATATCGAATCGTTCCGAAAATGATCGAGTATTGAACATAACTGTCTGAAAACAGGAGTCTGTTCGCTATGTAACAAAGTTACATAGGAAAATTTGTTGAATATGCCATATGACATATGGGAAATAGCTGTTGACATTTATAAAATATAATGATATAATACTATTAGAAGAGTGTCTTTAGGAGGTGGGAATATGCGCAATATTTCGTTTGATATAGTTGCGATAATTATATTCGCGCTTCTTTTAGTATCGGTTATTACCAGAAAAATGACCGAAACCAGAAGCAATAAGCTTTTTCTGACGTCGATATGCAT
>JAFLUE010000189.1 GCA_022508945.1 Oscillospiraceae bacterium | reverse complement strand
GCCGGAAATTGCTGTCATCATCGCCGCCAAACTGTGATACCATAGCCGTTTCAAGCGAGAGGATAGATACCATTGCCGCCACAAGATTTATTGCTTTGGCAGCCGACATAACAGGACTGTTATGTTTGCGGAATTTTACGACATTCATTACCGCCAAAATTACCGAATAAAACGAATACAGCGCCATCGCATAGATCAGCAGTCCCGAATACTCAAAGCCCTCGTTCTGCCGTACCATAAAGATAACTATTACCGCCAATGCCTGATTTATCACGAGCAACGTTATTCCACACATACGATAGCGCCGGAATTCTGCGTAAAGGTCTGCTTCGCCCTTTTGGTGGTTTACATAATGCAGAAGGAAAAACCGCATCACCGCAAGTAAAATGTAGTAAAACGACAGCGCGAAAAACCACAGCGAGTTGTAATAAATTCCCGAAAACAGCTTTATACCGATATACAGAATGTTAATAAAAAAGCCCTGATAAAGTGAGAATTTCGTTCTCAGCATTACATCATCAAGAAATTTTTGTACAAGGGGATTTTTGTCTAGCCTTTGTGCGAGCTTGCTGCCTTTGACGCGCTTGCGAACAGTCCTCGCAATTCGCGGCATACCGGTTGCTGTAATCGCCAAAGCGTATGCCGACGCGATGTAAGCAATATAAGCCAATACATTGTTCACATTAAATGCGAGAACTATAATTACAAAAACAAAAGACGGCACGGCAATAAGCACCGTCGGCAGCGGCGGCAGGAAGATTATCTTTTTAAGTATCGCCTTAAATTTCTCCATCAAGTTTTCTCCTAATTTTTACGGTAAACGTGCTGCCCTCGCCAACCATACTTTCGACCGAAATATCTCCGCCTACAATATCTACCACGCGCTTGACAAGTGCAAGCCCCAAGCCGTTCCCTTGTGTTGCATGGGAGGTGTCGCCCTGAAAGAATTTCTCGAAAATATGCGCTCCCGTTTCGGGGGAAATGCCGCACCCTGTATCGCTGACCCGAATGACCGCAAAGTTGCTCTCCGAAAATAGCTTTAAAGTGACCTTGCCGCCGCTCTCGGTGAATTTCATGGCGTTGGAGAACAGATTGTTCCACACCAGCGTCAAAAGCTCCGCGTCAGATTCCACAAACACCTCTTCCTCAATATCCGTTTCTATCTCAATTCCCTTTTTCTCCCATGTGCTTTCAAAATTCAGCAGACATTCCGCAAGCTGTTCGCCGAGATTGTAAACCTGCTTTTCCGGGAAAATCTGCTGATTTTCGAGCCTGTTTAATTTAAGAATATTGGTGATAAGATCGGCGAGCCGCCGCGAGGCTTCCGTTACTGATTTAGCGTATTCAAGGCGTTTTTCCTCCGGCAAATTCGGCTGCTGTAACATAGTTCCGTAGTTCTGCATAACGGCAAGCGGCGTTTTCAGTTCGTGCGAAACGTTCGCGATAAAGTCGGTGCGAAGTGTTTCCAGACCCGATAACTCCTTTGCCATTTTGTTGAAATACTCAATTATCATGTTAAAGCCGTCCGCGTCATATAAGCCCGAAAACGGCTCGATCCTTGCGGAAAGCTCCCCGTTCATCAACTTTTCGCAAGCGTTTATTATCCTCTTAACGGGACGTTCAACCATAATTTTTCGACGTATCCCATCAATAACTGTGCATACCGCGCTCAGGAATATCACATTGAAAAACGTGAGCAAAGCCGCGGTCCTGACGTTTTCCTTTGACAAGTCAAGCTGCATAGACCGACTTAATAAGGTAATAAAGACCAGCATGGTGCAAGTCACGATAAACGACATCAGCAGGAAAAAAGTAACATATCGCTGTACTGCCACCTGCAGCCTTCTCCGTGATCTATCCGTCATTTCAGCACCGCCTTGTAGCCCAATCCGTGAACTGTTACGATCTCAAAATCGGTACAATCTGAAAATTTATCCCGCAGCTTTGTCATATAAACGTCCACCGCTCGCGGCGCGGTGTTGGATTCCGCGTCCCAGAATTCGTCCATCAGTTGAGTGCGTGTGAACGTCTTTTTCGGATAGGACAGCAGCTTGTAGAGTATATTAAATTCCCGTGTTGTGAGTGAAATTTCCTCGCCGCCGAGGATCGCGGTGCGCTCATCCGCGTCAAGTACCAGACTGCCAATTTCGAGCCTGTGGCTGGAGGCTATCTTCGCTCTCCGCAGGAGCGCGCCTATCCTCAGAAAAAGCTCATCAAGATCAATAGGCTTTACCATATAATCGTCAATGCCGATGCGGTAGCCGCGCTGCTTTGACGCGAAATCATCCCGCGCGGTCATAAAGAGAATAGGGATATCCTCGTTCAGCTCGCGTACGGTTTTAGCAAACTCGAACCCGTCAATATCGGGCATCATTATATCCGACACGATAAGGTCAAAGGTGTTGGCATACATGGCGTTGTAAGCGTCGTTGGCGTTCAGACTGCCGACCGCCTCATAGCCGCTTTGATTAAGAAAAGAGCAGACCGCTCCATTTAAGTCCTTGTCGTCCTCTACTACCAAGATTTTAAACATAACTACACCCCCGTTTTTAATATTGTAACATATAAATGTTAAAGTTTTGTTAAAATTTTTGCGGTTTTGAAAATATTTATAAAAATTGACCCGCGCCGCTTTTACGGCACGGGTCGCATTGGTGTCTATACTAAACTCGTCTTTTTGAGAATTACGTTGCTTACGGCTCCCAGCCCCGCGCTGAATAACGCTCCTCCCGCAAGACACAAAATGACATTTACAATTGTAGAGTCCAGCGGTGTGATCGCGGGTATCATCATAAAGAGCAGCATACCGGCAAAAAGCGACCCAACAAGCGAAAGCCATACCCTCTGCTTTGCGGCAACGCTCACGGCAAGGTCTATGCCAACGAAAACCGCCATAAGGAATATCTTTGACAGCATACACATCACTATCCCGGCAGTGCCGGCGGTTCCCATATCAAAGGACAGACCTGCGACCGCTCCGCCGATCATAGTGCCGATAAAAAAAGCAAGTATCATAAGCGCTCCGCAGATAAAGCATACAAATGTTTTCGATATGACATAGTCTGTTTTCTTTGCGCGCACTGTAAAAAGATTTTTTGCATATCCGCTTTTGAAATCCTCGGACACAAACAGACCCACAAGAACAGCAACCGCAAAATACAGCAGATTGATATTGCACATTGTTGTCATATCCATAGACATAGGATCAAATTCACCGCTTATTGTACCAATGATCTGCCACGCGTTTTCAAAGCCTTCCATTACAGTTTCCGCTCCGGTTTGCGGATCTACCGTAACGGAACCGTCCAGCATTGTTGTCATAACGAGCAACAGTATCGGAATAACGAAGCAAATCCCCGCCATGATATAGAATAACGGCATGGTGAACATTCTGCGGAAGTCCACCTTCAGCATACTTTTCAGCCTTTTTTCAAAGCTGTAATGTTCAAATCCTGTTTTCATGTTTTCTGCCCCCTTTTTCGTTCATAAGGTCGATATAGTATTCTTCCAGACCGATCTTGGCAGTTTTGA
>JAFLUE010000188.1 GCA_022508945.1 Oscillospiraceae bacterium | reverse complement strand
TTGTACGCGTTGATCGCGTTCATGTTATGCTGTACTAATGGAAACTCTGAAAATAACACAAAAATTAGGTGTACAAACTATTTAAAAGTGTGCAAAAAATGCCGTCAAACGTTCATTCAACGGCATTTTTTGTTTAAATAATTCTCAATCTGTGCAAAAACCTTTCTCGCGAACGACCTTTTCAATGTCCGAAATGTATTTCTGACAAAGCTCCTTTGTTTTCGCTTCGGTCATTATTCGCAAAAGCGGTTCTGTTCCCGAGGGCCGTACAAGCACCCTACCCTCTGTCCCCAGCGCGTCTTCTGCGGCTTTGACCGCCGCGTTTACGTCAGGGTCGCCTAAAACCGCGTTTTTGTCCGTAACGCGAACGTTACGCAGGATCTGAGGATAAAGCGTCATTCCCTTGCAAAGCTCTGAAAGGGTTGTTTTTTTCGCGCACATTACCTGCATTATTTTAAGCGCGGTTATGATCCCGTCGCCTGTGTTGGCGTAGTTGCTGAAAATGATATGTCCGCTGTTTTCACCGCCGAGAATATAGCCCTTTTCGTTCATTCTCTCGTAAACGTACTTGTCGCCGACGTCGGTTTTCTCATAGCTTATCCCAAGCTCGTCAAACGCTTTATAAAGCCCTATATTCGACATAACGGTCGTAACGACGGTGTTTTTGTCGAGCTTTCCGGTTTCCTTTAAATAGCTCCCGCAGATGTACAAGATCTTGTCACCGTCAACAACATTCGCGTTTTCGTCTACGGCGATACACCTGTCCGCGTCGCCGTCAAACGCGAAGCCGCAGTCGAGCTGTTCCTCACGCACAAGCGATATCAGGTTCTCAATGTGGGTAGAACCGCAGGCGGAGTTTATGTTGAAGCCGTCGGGCTTGTTGTTTATGACATAGGTTTTCGCGCCGAGCGCGTCAAAAACGCTTTTCGCGATAGTGAACGCCGAGCCGTTCGCACAGTCAAGCCCTATTCGCTTGCCCTTGAATGAGTGAAGATTAAGCGAGATAAGATAGCCTATATAGCGGTTTCTGCCCGCGGAATAATCCGAAGCCCTGCCGATGTCCTCTCCTACGGCAAGCGGGACCTCGGGCGTCTCCCCGTCCAAATACCGCTCTATTTCGTCAATAACCGCGTCGTCCATTTTTTCGCCGCGCGCGTTGAAGAGTTTGATACCGTTGTCGTAAAAGGGATTGTGTGAGGCGGAGATCATTATTCCGCAGTCGAAGTCGTCCGTTCTCACCACATAAGAAAGCGAGGGCGTTGTCGTTACGTGCAGCAAAAACACGTCCGCGCCCGATGCCGTAAGTCCTGCCGTAAGCGCGAATTCAAGCATATACGAGCTTCTGCGGGTGTCCTTTCCTATAACGACCTGTGAGCGGCGCTCTTTTCCGTAGTAATAGCCTATAAACCTGCCTATTTTAAACGCGTGTTCAACGGTAAGCCCCTTGTTTGCTTCTCCTCTGAAACCGTCCGTGCCGAAATATTTTGACATTTCAATTCTCCTTATTTAATAATGAACAATATCATTATACTTTATGATGCGGCTGTTTGTCAATATGATTAAGAGAAAAAATTTGAAGTTCCGAAAATATTGACAATGCATTAAAGAAGTGCTATACTATAAGTAAAAACAGCCCTTGGAGGTATTTAAAGATGTATTTTAGGCAACCCCGTTATTTTACGGATTTCAGGTGCGTCGGCGGAACCTGTACCAACTCCTGTTGTGTAGGCTGGAACATCAGTTGGATGAAGGACGAGATCGACAAAGTAAAAAACGACCCAAACTGCTCTCCCGAGCTGAAAGCCCTTATGGAAAGCAGCTTTCAACCCGCGCCCAACGGCGTCGAGAACTTATTTTCCATAACCTTAGATAAGCGTACCGCCCGCTGCCCATTCCTAACGGACGACAAATTCTGCAGGATCCAGCGCGAGCTTGGCGCGGAGTATCTCTCAATAGTCTGTTCGGTCTATCCGCGCGACTACATAATTACTGACAACGAATGCTACCGCTATTGTCATATGTCATGTCCCGCGGTAATGAATAAGCTGTTGAACGACGAAAAAAGCGCAGATCTTGTAAACGCCCCGGTAAAGCAGCAGGAAAGGGTTATCAGAGGTACTCCTCTGATGACCGATTCAAGGGATCTTGACAAACATCCGGAGCTTAAATACCGCGGCGAGCTTCTCGAGTTGTTTTACGAGATAATCTCCGACAAAAAGCACTCGGTCGAGACAAACATCGTACTCGGCGCTCTCGCAGCGCAAACGCTCTCAAAGGTCGTTGAAAGCGGTGCGCATGAACGTCTTCCCGAAGTGATCAAGCAGGTCAGAGACCAAATCCACGACGGCGCGAATCTCAAATCCGTTGAGAATATCAAGCCCAATTACGCGCTAAAACTCGCGGTAGCGGGAAAATTCCTAAAACAATTGTCGAATTTTAACCTCTTGGTCGCGCTGACCGACAGCACCGGCACACTCAATATCGACCTCTACAATCAGGGCGAATGCACGCTCGCCAAAACTTATAAGGACAAGCCGTGGTATCTGCGAAACATCGCGCTGAATCTGCTTTTGGAGCTTGGTGTACCGCTAAAGCCCAACACCAAAACGATTTTTGAAAACTACGCGATTTACGCGATGTCGTTTGCGCTGATAAAGCTCACAGCGGTTTCCGCGGCGGAGCTTGGCACACGTGCGGATGAGCGCGGGATCCAAAACAGAGGTACCGACGCACTTCTGACAAAATCTGCCGCAATCATAATAAGAAGTGTCTCCCATAATTCCAAAAAAATTTACGAGCTTCTTGATTCCCTGAAAAAGGAGAAAATGTTCTCTCCGGCATATCTTGCGCTGTTTGTAAAGTGAAATTCCAAAGATCCTTGAAAAATGTATGCCCCCGAGGGTTCAGCTCGGGGGACTTTTGTGCTTTGCGCGGTCAAGAAGTGTTACTTCTTTCCGTCAAGCCACTTGCGGATCATATCAACGATAAGACCCGCTTCGACGGATATCAAAAGCGTTATAAGTATATTCATTCCCCTCACCCCCTTTCGTAAAAACGTCCGGGGTTGACCGGCAATTAAATTATACTATAAAAAATATTGTTTGTCAATTTTTTCATAAAGCTATTGACAAACAGAATTTTAAATGCTATAATGTAGATGTAAAAACAAAAGCGTTATAAGTGAGGTTCATGCCTCTCACAAAGTTCCCCCGAGGGTTCAGATCGGGGGATTTTCTTTGTTTGGGGAATAAGATGCCCCCGAGGTGGACTCTCGGGGGATTTTTTTGCCATTTTTACGTGTTAGCCAAAAAAATTAGAAATTTTTTAAAAAATTTAAAAAAAATGCTAAAGTTTATAAAAAACCGTCCGATATAATAGACGTGACAGCTGAAAGGCTGAATCCTTAAGTCGACAATGAGGATAAACAATGGCACTTGCCGGAAAGAATCCGGTGAGAAAAAATTTACTTAATTAATTTCAAGGAGGAAATTATTATGGGAATGATAGTACAGCATAACATGAACGCGATCAACGCGTACAACAG
>JAFLUE010000187.1 GCA_022508945.1 Oscillospiraceae bacterium | reverse complement strand
ATTATCATCTGCAATGCTATCGGAAAGCCCGCGATGATGGTTCGGGCGGCGCTGCGAAAGCTCCAGGTGAACTCACGCAGCCTAAAATGGAATATGGGATATTTTTTGGTCATATAGATATACGCCGCGACAAAAGACCCCGCCTGTGCAATATCAGTCGCGAAAGCTGCTCCCATAACGCCCCATCGAAGACCCGCTACAAACAGAAAATCCAGCCCGATATTCAAAAATGACGATATGAGCAGGAAATACAGCGTCGCCGCGCTGTCGCCTACCGCCCTTAAAATTGACGAAAAAATGTTGTAGCCAAACTGAAATATAAGCCCCGCGGAATATACGCGAAAATATATCAGCGTATCTTCCAACAGCTCATCGGGAACAGCCACCAGATTTTCAAACGCGGGACGCGCCACAAGTATTCCGACAACGGAGGCTATCACGCCCATTCCCATCAACAACAGGATCCCCGTTGAAGCGTTCGCCCGAACCTGTTTTTCGTCCTTTGCGCCATAGAATTGAGCCACGACAACGCTGTTTCCCGCTGAGAATCCCAACGCTATCGACAGAAAAAGAAACGTAAAGCTCACTGTCGTTCCGACCGAGGACACCGCGTCCTCGCCGTAGAATTTGCCGACTATTATCGTATCAACCGTGTTATATAACTGCTGTAACAGCGACCCCGCAAGTATCGGAAGGGCAAACATAAGGATATGCTTCCACGGTGTACCCTCCGTCATTGATTTGCCTTTCATTGCCAAGTAATTTGCCTTTCTTTGTCTATCTGATAAAGTTTGTTCTTGTAAATTCTTCTTTTTCGGGAATACCAAATTTCTCCTTGCCGAGAGCTATGCTCTTAATTAAAAAGCTCATATTTTCCGCAAGAGTACGCATACCCTGCAAGCCCTCTATATCCTGCTTCGCCTCACCGGGGATCAGTCCGTGAACACTGTTCCAATATTGCCCCGATGCAACAGGCATTCCGCATATTGTAAAATATTTGTTCAGCTCGTCAAATGTTGCGGATAAGCCTCCGCGTCTTGCCGCAACAACACTCGCGCCGACCTTCATTGTCTTTTCAAACGGAGTGCTGTAAAACAGGCGGTCAAGACAGGCTATCAGCGTTGCGTTGGCGGAAGCGTAATATACGGGAGATGCGATCACCAGCCCGTCCGCCTTCTCAAACTTTGGCGCAAGCTCGTTTACAACATCGTCAAACACGCATTTTCCCGCCTTGCCGCAGGAATTACACGCGATACAGCCCCGAATATCCTTATTTCCGATCTGCACGATCTCGGATTCAATGCCGTTTTTGCTGAAGATCTTCTCCATTTCTTTCAGTGCGATCTCGGTATTTCCGTGCGCTCTGGGACTGCCGTTGATCATAAGTACATTCATAAAAAATCCTCCTTTATTCCGACTGTCGTGTCGGGAAAAAGCCGCCGCCCTCAAATTTAGCCGCGACCTGCTCTAAATGCTCTCTGATCGGGATATGCTGCGGACAAGCCTGTTCGCATTTTCCACATTTGATACATTCTCCCGCCTTGCCGTGATTGTTCATCGCGATGTTGTTGTAATAAACCTGCTGACTGGAATAGCTCCCCGTTGTGCGCATAATGCTGTTATAGACCGCGAAATACTGCGGGATAGCAATGTTTTTCGGGCAGCCGTGAGTGCAGTATTCGCAGGCAGTGCAGGGAACGGCGGTGTTCGCGTTTATGATCTCCGCAACACGGCGGATGATCTCGTTTTCCTCGGAGTTCAGAGGCTTAAAATCCGCAAAGGTTTTGCAGTTATCCGCTACCTGTTCTGCGCTGTTCATTCCCGACAGCACACGAAAAACGCCCGGCTGACTTGCCGCAAACCGCATCGCCCAGCTTGCGGCAGACGCGTCGGGTGAGTAGTCCTTCATCAGCTTTTCGGCTTCTTCGGGAAGATTCACGAGAGTTCCGCCCTTGCACGGCTCCATGACCGTCACGGGCTTGCCGTACTTTTGAGCGATCTCAAGACATTTCCTGCCTTGAACATTAGCTTGATCCATATCAATATAATTGATTTGCAGCTGAACGAAATCAATGCCATCGCCGTACTCCGCGAGAATTTTCTCCAACAGCTCCGGGGTATCGTGAAAGGAAATACCGATAACCTTTATTCTGCCCTCGTCCTTTTTTCGCTTGACGAACTCAAACGCGCCGTATTTCACGCACTTGTCATAGACGTTATATCCCATATTATGCAAGAGATAAAAGTCGAAAAAGTCAACGCCGAGGGTCGTCAGCTGTTCCTCAAAGATCTTCTCCAAGTCCTCGGAATCCTTGAAATCCCGAAGCGGCATTTTTGTCGCAAGCTGAAAAGCCTCGCGCGGATAGCGGTCTACAAGAGCCTTGCGCACCGCCTTTTCCGCCTCATAGCCGTGATATGTATACGCCGTGTCGAAATATGTAAAGCCTTGATTTAGAAATAAGTCAAACAGCTCCTCCATTTTCGCGTAATCAAAGGAGTTTGGCTTTCCCGCGTCCAACAACGGCAGCCGCATACATCCAAAACCTAATTTTTTCTCATTCACTAAATTCATTAACGACCTCCGGAAAACCGATCACTCCAGCTCTTTTGCACAGTCTTTCAGCAGATCAATGATATGAAGATGTTGAGGACAAGCCGCCTCGCACTGACCGCATTTGACACATTCGGAGGCTTTTCCTTTGTTTGCAGTGGCGATAAGATAATCATTTTTGCCCTTATCCCAGCCGGGATAAATTTTTTGCCTGTTTTTCACCGCAAATATCTCGGGAATGGGAATATTCGCAGGACATCCGTCCGTGCAATAATGGCAGCTTGTACATGGAATAGAATTATCCGCATTCAATGCAGCCTGCACCTGCTCGATTACCTTCATTTCCTGCTCGTTCAGCGGCTTGAAATTCTTCATATAACTGAGATTATCGTCCATCTGCGCTAAATTCGACATTCCCGACAGCACGGTGATAATTCCGTCCATAGAAGCGGTATAGCGTATTGCCCATGAAGCATAGGAAGCTCCCGGATCTGCCTCGTCAAAAATTTTCTTGACAGCGGGAATAGGATTGGCAAGAACGCCGCCCTTCACAGGCTCCATTACTGTAATAGATACACCATGCTTCCTTGCAACCTCGTAGTTAGCACGAGCGGCTACACCGGGATTTTCCCAGTCAGCATAGTTCAACTGAAGCTGAATAAAATCCATTTCGGGGTGATCGGTAAGCAGCTTATCCAGAAGCTCCGGATCTGCGTGATAGGAGAAGCCGATGTACTTGATAAGCCCCTTTGCCTTTTGCTCTTTTACAAAATCCCACAAATGATATTCATCGTATTTTGTCCAGTTGCTCCGCATAAAGCCATGAAGCAGATAGTAATCAAAATATCCTGTTCCCAAGCGTTCAAGACTGGTATAGAACTGCTGTTTTGCGCTCGCCTCATCATGTGCCTGATTCCATGCGTTCAGCTTGGTACAGATCGTATAGCTTTCACGGGGATAACGGTCTACCAATGCTTTTCTTGCCGCTTCTTC
>JAFLUE010000186.1:1379-3561 GCA_022508945.1 Oscillospiraceae bacterium | reverse complement strand
TCGACCCCTTGCAGTTTTTCAAATTCATCTGCGGTCTTGATAATATTCCGCCCGGAGAAGCTGTTCGGGTCATTAAATATGGGAAATGCCAGCATATTTTCCTTATTATTCTGAATGGTATTCAGCCAATCGCCGTAGCTGTTCAGATACTCCGTCTGTGAGAGAAGATTATTTACGGCAATATATTCCAATTTTATATTCTCGTCCACATCGGAATCCGACAGAATATATTTAAGCCGCGCCTTTTCCTGTTCCAAAACAGAAACAGCCTCGGACAGTGACAGCGGTTTTATTTTGTCTATCCAAGCCAAATAATGCGTATATGCTGCCTTTGCGTCTATGGTTTCCGATGAGGATATGTTACCGTCAAAAACCAATAATGAGGGAGCGGGTAAAGAACAGTCAAGACCATAGTTTTTCGCGGACTGCTCTCTCACAAAAAGAAACGCGTTCAGCAGAACAATAAGCACAAGCACAACACTCAGGCGGCGGTTTGATAAAATGCGTCCAAGCTCTTTCATAGTACCGCCTCACTCTCCGAGATAGTATAGGTAAACATCTTCCAATGTCAGATGATCCTCCGCATACTGCCCCTCATCGGGCAGATCATCTCCAATGACACGCACCCAAGTTTCGCCGCGGCGCTGAAATACATTACCCACCTTATATTGCTTCTGCATAAGCTCCAAATTTTCCGGCGGACAGGGCAGTTCTTTCACCTTATCCGCAACGCTTTCCACCAAATTTACGGGAGTATCTATTCCGACCATATTCCCTTTTTTCATCATCAGAATTTGGTCGGATATGGATTCGATGTCGCTTACAATGTGTGTAGCCAACAAAATGATACGTCCGCGGGACAGCGAAGAAATAAAATTGCGGATACGGATACGCTCTTTGGGGTCAAGTCCTGCGGTAGGCTCGTCCAAAATAACGACCTTTGGATTGCCTAAAAGTGCCTGCGCCAGCAACACGCGCTGTTTCATACCGCCTGAATAGGCGCCCAGCTTCTTGTGGCGAACATTTGACAGGTTAGTGATAGCCAGCAGCTTTTCTATTTCTTCTTTAGCTTGTTTTTTAGGTATCGCTTTCAGATCAGCCATATAGGACAGAAAGGTTTGCGCCGTCATTTGCTCATAATATCCCTGTTGCTGGGGCATATAGCCCAACACACGGCGAAAGTCCTTACCGAGCTTCAAAATATCAGTCCCGTCAAACAATATCTGACCGTCTGTTCGGGAAATATTGTCGGTCAGCAAGTTCATCATAGTGCTTTTGCCTGCGCCGTTCGCGCCGAGTATGCCGTAAATGCCCTCAGTAAAGGTGATATTCATACGGTCAAGCGCGGTAAAGCAGCCGTATCGCTTTGTCAGGTTTTTAAGTTCAAGCTGCATAATTGATCTCCCAAGATTAGTAGGGGCACGATATAGAAGTATCGTGCCTTCGAGCATTAACCTTTGACAAGTTCCATTTTTGGACGAAATGCCAAAGGACGCTGCCCTTACCATATCTCAATTTCTGTGGTAGTGTTGTCGTATATAATATCTGCTCCGGGCCAATTTATCGCTTCGCGTACAATTTCTTTCTCCCAATCGACCTGATAAAAAAGCGTGGAAGCACTGTTAAACATACCGCGATATACCAACACATATACACAATTGCCATCAGCAAAAACAGGCGAGCATTGAACGACATCTGAATACTTTTCATAAATAGAGGACAGGCTGATTTCGCCAATTTTATTTCCGCTGTAATCATAAACGGTGATCTTCTTTCCGCCCTCACGGAAACCGCTCTGCGATCCCCATTGACTGTCCGCCTGATCGTCTAAAATGATGAAATAAGAATCCGTAAACAACGCGGTCGCGCTTTTTACCGTGTTTGACAAAGCGACCATCTTTTTTGCGCTGCCCGTTCCCAACTCAATGTCCCAAAGGTCACTGCCGGAGAAATAATAGTACAAGTGTCCGTTTGTAATGTACCAAGAGGCGTCATAAACATCTTTAGCAAGCGCTGTAGAGCGCCAGATTTCACGGGTTTCCGATTTTGTTGCTCCCAACCGATATAAAATATCCTGTTCATAACCGGTATTATCAAGAATGTGGTTCATCGCATAAACACTACTGCCATCCGCCCAAAATTTCCACGAGGATTCAAGCGTATGCGACATATCGTCCTCGAA
>JAFLUE010000186.1:0-1279 GCA_022508945.1 Oscillospiraceae bacterium | reverse complement strand
TGATAGTAACTGAGCATCTTAGTGTTGACCCAAGCGTTGCAGTCATCACCTGTGTGACTGCACTCGGGTTTTGCGCATACGGCAGTCACTCTTCCCGTTGTGCTATCCAAAAAGTAGAGAAGTCCATCGTAGTGAAGATAATAGCCAAGCTCAGTTTTGCATACGGCGCTGAGCCTAAACGGGTGCTGAATGTTCATCTCTTTTTGGAAACCCGATATATTAATTTCTGTGGGATTGTTGCTTGGATTTGCAGGACTGTTATTCGGCGTATTATCACCGGAGCTGTCCTCGCCAATAATTGAAGAATTATCCGGTGTTGATCTGTCATTTGATAATAAACTTTGATTTTGGCAGCCGGTCAGCGTGAAGATAAAAATGCAAACAAAAATAAGCGTTAGTTTTTTCATACGCTACCTCCGATAGAATAATCAATAGTGAACTGTACTCCGCGTGGGGAACAATTTTCAAGTATCACAGTATATTCATCCGCTATATCGATCTTAAAAGATATGTCGCCCGATCCTGTAACGCTTTCTTCCAATGTTATGCCTGTTTTTGCGCCGATAAGGGTGATTTTGAGTTCCGCTTCGGCGGATTTTGTTTCGATATGGAAAAGTAAAATATCTCCCTTAGAAAGCTCCGCCTTCCCGATGGACAGCTTATGGGTAACTTCAATTTCTCCTCGACGACTGCCCTCGCTTTTTAATTGGCGTTCTCCCACCTGCTCGACTATGGTGACAGCGCCGGATGGGTCATTCCCTGTTAAATTAACCTCTCCACTGATCTCTTCGGGCAATGTAGGTTCGCCTGCAAGCTCATCCTCGGATGAGGTATTCGCTCCGGTATCATCTTTTCCAACAACTTGATCAGAGCTTGTTTCGGTGTTTGATGAATTATCATCGTATGGGGTATCAGCCTCGGAATTGTCTTTGCTGTTAGTTTGATTGGAGCTTGTGTCGGTATTTGATAAATCATCATCGTATATGGTATCGTCGTTTCTGTCAACTTGGTCGGAGTTTGTTTCGGAGTTCACTGTATCGTTCTCTGATATACTGCCAAGATCGGTAGAGCTGTTCGATGTAGTCGTGCTTGAATTTGTTTCGGTATCAAATTGTTCGATCTGCTTTTGGCAGCCTGTCAGCGCAAGCGTTAAAGCACACGCAAGAATACAAATAGATTTTTTCATAAATATCCTCCAAAAATAGAATAACAGGTACAAGGGAGATCCCTCATACCTGTATTCTAAAATATAAATCTCAACAATTTCTCAAATGCAGCG
>JAFLUE010000185.1 GCA_022508945.1 Oscillospiraceae bacterium | reverse complement strand
AAAATAATCGACGCGTATGAGCGCAGCTCATACGCGTCGATTTGATAGCGCAGTGTACACATTTTGCCCTTTGGGCAAAATGTGTACACTGCGCGGTTTTGAAATTTCTTTTTAAATCAATCCGCTTGGCACAACGTTATTTAACCCATCCGTTAAAACAACGTTATTTAACCCATCCGCTATAACAACGTTATTTAAACCATCCGCTATAACAACGTTATTTAAACAATCCGCTGAAATAACATTATATTTAAGCACGGACCTCACTTCCAGTCTCGGCTGTAGCTCGGAGCTTCAAGCATGGGATTTGACGTTTTCGGCCGGCGCTTTTTAACGGTGGTTACATAGTCCGCTATGTTGAACGGTTTTTTCTTGGGTGCGTTTTTAAAGTTGTTCCAGTGATAATTCACTGCTTTTTCGAGCCGCTTTGTGTTTCCAAAGCGATCTTTTACGGTAACGGATTTCAGCTCGTCATAACGCCCGAAATTCAGCTCAATATTGTCGAAAACAATCTCCCCGTCCTCAAAAATGTGATATCCGAGACGGTTTGTTTCAAAGAAGTATCCGCGTATCTCTCCCTTAAATTCAATATCATGGGGAGCGATCTTTGGATTTCTCGAAACGCTTTCAAGCGTCTCAAACGGAATATAGTACAGCTTTCTGAGGATGACCTTCTTTCCGTAGCGCGCAAATTCGCCCGCATATTCGCTGAAGACCATTCCTTTAGGCAAAAAATCAAAATAGGTGTATTTGCTGTGTCTGCGGGATATCTTGTCGGTAAAATACGCCGCCGTAAACGCCACCGTCATTCCGAGCAGAACGCTTACACCCGAGATTATCAGATACATAACCGAGATCTCGCGTCCGATATTAAGCATTATATTTACAGTGCAGAAGGTGCATACCGCTAAAATCGGCACGGTAACTATCAGCAAAATATGTTTGAAGCGTTTTGTGTATTTTGCTGTTTCAGCATGAAAAAAGCTTTTCAGAATATCACCGCCGTAAAATCAACTTAGTAAATCAACATAACAATGTGTGTTCTTATTATACCACTTTTTCGCTCATTTCGTCAACCAACTTTATAAAAATGAATTGACTTTTTTTTAACATTGTGCTATAATTGTTTTTAATGAATTTATGTGAAAGGACGACAAAAAATGAAATACGATTTTGCCGCTGTTGAGAGCAAATGGCAGAAATACTGGGACGAACACCGTACCTTCCGTACGGAAAACGACTACTCAAAGCCGAAATATTACGCGCTCGTTGAGTTTCCCTATCCCTCGGGCGACGGACTTCACGTAGGACACCCTCGTCCGTATACCGCCATGGATATCGTCGCGAGAAAGCGCCGTTTACAGGGCTATAACGTTCTGTTTCCCATGGGCTGGGACGCGTTCGGGCTTCCTACCGAAAACTTCGCGATAAAGAACAAGATCCACCCCGCGATAGTTACGGAGCGGAACATAAACCGTTTCCGCGGACAGCTAAAGGCTCTCGGTCTTTCGTTTGACTGGGAGCGCGAGGTAAATACTACCGACCCGAACTATTTCAAATGGACGCAGTGGATATTCCTGAAGCTCTTCAACGCGGGTCTTGCGTACAAGAAGGAAATGAACGTAAACTGGTGTACCCAGTGTAAGGTCGTTCTCGCAAACGAGGAGGTCGTAAACGGAACTTGCGAGCGCTGTCACGGAGAGGTCATACGCAAGGTCAAGAACCAGTGGATGCTGAGGATAACGGATTACGCTCAGAAGCTGCTTGACGACCTGGACAGCGTGGATTATTTTGAAAAGATAAAGACCGCTCAGGTAAACTGGATAGGACGCTCTACGGGCGCGGAGGTGAATTTCACGACGACCTCGGGCGATACGCTGACCGTATACACAACGCGCCCCGATACGCTTTTCGGCGCAACGTATATGGTAATTTCCCCTGAACACCCGCTTATAGAAAAATGGGCGGACAAGATCGATAACCTTGACGATGTCCGCGCCTATCAGAAAGAGGCGGCGAGAAAATCCGACTTTGACCGCACGGAAATGAACAAGGAGAAAACCGGAGTAAAGCTCGGCGGAGTAATGGCGGTAAATCCCGTAAACAATACTCAGATCCCGATCTTTATTTCCGATTATGTTCTCATGAGCTACGGAACGGGCGCTATTATGGCTGTTCCCGCGCACGATACGCGCGACTGGGAATTCGCCAAAAAGTTCGGACTTCCCATTATTGAAGTCGTAAAAGGCGGCGAGGACGTTCAAAAGGAAGCGTTTACCGACTGTGCGACGGGAGTTATGGTAAATTCTCAGTTCCTCGACGGACTTTCCGTTGAGGAAGCAAAGGTCAAGATAAAGGCTTGGCTTACGGAAAAGGGGCTTGGTCATGAAAAGGTAAACTTCAAGCTCCGCGACTGGGTATTCTCGCGCCAGCGCTACTGGGGCGAGCCTATCCCGATGGTTTACTGTGAGAAATGCGGCTGGGTAGGGCTTCCCGAAAGCGAGCTTCCGCTGAAGCTCCCCGAGGTCGAAAGCTATATGCCGACGGACAACGGCGAAAGTCCGCTTTCGACGCTCGAAAGCTTCATAAACACGACCTGTCCGAAATGCGGAGGATACGCAAAGCGCGAGACAGATACAATGCCGCAGTGGGCAGGCTCGAGCTGGTATTTCCTGCGCTATACCGACCCGACAAACGACAAGGAGCTTGCCTCGAAGGAGGCGCTCGATTACTGGCTGCCGGTTGACTGGTACAACGGCGGAATGGAGCATACGACGCTCCACCTGCTTTACAGCCGCTTCTGGCACAAGTTCCTCTATGACGAGAAGGTAGTTCCCACTAAAGAGCCATACGCAAAGCGCACCTCTCACGGAATGGTTCTCGGAAAAGACCCGCAGAATCCCGGAAAGTTCTGCAAAATGTCAAAATCGCTGCATAATGTCGTAAATCCCGACGAGGTCGTTGAGACATACGGCGCGGATACGATGCGTCTTTATGAGATGTTTATCGGCGACTTTGAGAAGGCGGCTCCCTGGCAAGAGGAGGGCATAAAGGGCTGTAAGAGATTTTTGGAGCGCGTCTGGACAATGGCGGAGAACGTAAAGGACGGAAACGAATATTCGGAAAAACTCCGCAGTTCCATGCACAAAACCGTAAAGAAGGTTTCAGAGGACATCGAAACGCTGAAATTCAACACAGCTATCGCGGCAATGATGGCGCTTATAAACGAGGCTGACGCGGCGGGCGGCTTCAATAAGGCTGAGTTCAGGACGCTGCTTATCCTGCTCAATCCGTTTGCTCCGCACATAACCGAGGAGCTTTTCGAGCGTTTAGGCTTCGGAATACTCAACGAGCAGAAATGGGCGGAATATGACGAGGCGCTTTGCGTTGATTCAACCGTCGAGCTTGCGGTTCAGGTAAACGGAAAGGTCAAGGCTCGCTTTGACGCGCCCATGGACTGCGACAAGGACGAGCTTATCAAAATGGCTATGGAGCTTGACGAGATCAAAGCGCTCACCGACGGAAAGACTATCGTAAAGCAGATCGCCGTGCCGAACAAGCTCGTTAATA
>JAFLUE010000184.1 GCA_022508945.1 Oscillospiraceae bacterium | reverse complement strand
ACTTTGCGTCGGCTCTGCTGACGCAAAGTGATGAATTTTGAAATTCTTTTTAAATAATTCCGCCAAAATAACGTAATAGAGATTCGCGAATTTCAAAAAGCATGAGATCATGAGATCGGGAATTTGTGCCGTGATATTTGCATAGAATTATCAGAGGACACCGCGAAAACAGCGCGGCAGAATTTTGTAATCTTTTCGGCAAGAACAAGTAAAATGTATACACAAATAAAGGAGACTATGAATAATGAACATTAAATATGCAGGCATAGACGTATCGTATTATCAGGGCGAGATCGATTTCAACGCCGTAAAAGCAGGCAAACTTAAGGATATCCCGATATCCTTCGTAATGGTAAGACTGACTGTGGGAATGCAGCTCGACAGCCGAGCCATACGTAACATAAACGCGGCGCTCGAGGCGGGGCTTGACGTCGGCGTATACAGCTACACGACCGCGATGACGCCCGATGAGGCAAGAGCGGAAGCCGAGCTTGCGCTGAGAACAATAAAGGACAACAACTTTGACGGCAGGCTTACCTTGCCCGTTGTATTTGATATTGAGGAAAACGAGGTCTTAGGGCTTGGAAAAAGAGCCTGCACAAATATATCCAAAGCATTTATGCAGACGATAGAAAAAGCCAACTACCAGCCTATGATCTATACTTATGCCGCCGCTTACAACAACAATCTTGACAAAGACGAGCTTCGGGATTATCCCTTGTGGGTCGCGGCATATATCTCGGAAAGGCTGCTGAATAACACCTTCGGCATAACAAATTATGATATTTGGCAGTTCGGCGTTGCGGGAAACCACGACTTTGACTTACAGGTCATCGGAAGTATACCCGGCGTCAGCGGACAGTGTGACTGCGACTATATGTACGCCGATCTTCCCGCGATGATAAAAGCCGAGGGCAAAAACGTTTTTCCGTCAAAAAACGTCACCTATACACTTACCGTAAACGGGATACCGTCCAAAGCTACCGCGGAGGAGCTGCTCGCGCGTGCCGAAAGCGAGGGATACAGCGGGTCTGTAACCGAGGAAAAACCTTCCGAGCCTGAAACGCCCGAAAAACTTGAGGTAGGCGATATGGTAAGAATGGAGGAGGGCGCGCCTGTTTACGGCACAACGGAAAAATTTGCGGGCTGGGTCTATTCCTCTGTTCTTTATGTTCGCTCAATAAGCGGCAGCAGGGTTGTCGTTTCCACACAGAAAACGGGAGATATAACGGGAGCGGTCAATGCAAAATACCTGACTAAGATATAAGGCGATCTTTCTTTTTACATAACAAGACGCTTTTCCCAAATATTTCCGATCCACTATTTTTGCGCGCCGAATAATATTTCCTCAAATCGCATATTATTTTTATAAGGAGATGAAATCTATGGGAAAAATAAAATCACTTCTGATATGCGCGGCAGCCGTCGCCTGCCCTGTTTTTATCTGCACAGATAATGCCGTCGGAGCCGCCCTGCGCTCGGCGGCGTATATTTCCGCGGGAATTTATTCGGCTTCGGAAAGCGGTTTTGAAAGCATTTACGGTTCGGACAAGCCCGAAATGCCCGATATTCCCGACACAAGCTATCCGCAAAGCCTGCCGTTATTTTCATCGTCTTCAAACGGCGAAAGCTCCGAAAAAACCGAAAGCGCCTCAGGCGAGCCGAACATACCCGTACAAAGCACACGCGGAACAGTAATAAGGCTCAACGCCTCGGAACTAACCGACGACACGGATTATTCCGTATTCACCAAACACAGCGGCGCGATACACCGCTTTAATTACGGGAAATACACCTCGGGCGGCTATATAAACCTTCCAAGCGGCGCGCAGGTGAAAAATTGTACATATGTAAGCAGCTCAACGCTCGAGGAAGCGGCAAAGCTTCTTCCCGTTTTTATTGGCGATTACAACCCGAGTGAACCGCAGGTACTGATCTATCACACCCACACGACCGAAAGCTTTTTGCCCGAAGCGGACTGGTATGACGACAGATATCCCACGCGCTCCCACAGCTCGGAAAGAAACATTACCGCGGTAGGCGACGCGATCTGCGAGGCGCTTGCGGAGCGCGGGATATCGAGCGTTCACGACTGCACTGTCCACGACTATCCCTCATTTCCGGGAGCTTACGCGAATTCCGCCGAAACGATAAAGCGGAATTTAGAGCAATATCCGAGCATCAAAATAGTTATAGACGTCCACCGCGACGGCATTGTAAACTCGGATGGCTCACTTCCCGCGCCGATCGCGGAGATTAACGGAAAAAACGCCGCGCAGTTTATGATAATATCGGGCTGTGATGATGGGACGATGGATATGCCGAATTATATCGAGAATTTCAAGCTCGCGTGTCTTTTGCAGGACTGTGCGGAGAATGCATATCCCGAGCTTGCGCGGGCGGTATTGTTCGACTATCGGTGTTATAACCAGCACCTTAGTACCGGCGGACTTCTTATTGAGGTCGGAAGTCACGGAAATTCGCTTGATGAGGTCATATACACGGGGGAGTTGCTCGGGAATGTGATCGCGGACGCGCTGGAAAAGCGATATGAGTAACAACCTATAGGGAAGCGTGCAAAAAGTCTTTGAAAAGGGGGTTTGGGGGAAAAACTTTCTACAGAAAGTTTTTCCCCCAATAATCAAAACGGCTTTGAAAATACCCTTTAATGAAAAAATATTATCCACAAATAATTAACCCTAAAACGATTGTACGCTTTAGGGCTTTGTTATATTATTCGCATACTAACATAAATCAGAATTTACATTAGATAATCTTTGCACCCAATCGCCTCAACTTTTCAAAATAACTATTTTTCTTTCTTTCCATCATAGTGCCAATTGCTTTAGTGTTTACGATAACACTATATCCATTTTGCACTGCACCAAGAGCTGTTAGAGCTACACAGCCGCCACCGTCAACGCCTACGACCTCAATTTCAGTAACATTAGTATTTTTCAGGTATTCGCCAAGTTTTTCATTAGAAAATGCATCACCAGAATATTTATCGAAAATATTATCTGAAACAATATGTAATCCTTCCACTAATTCTATTTCTCTACTACCCTCGTATGCGTGAAATGGCGCAAATTTATTAAGCAAATTCTTTTTCATAATGTTTCTGATATATACAACAATACCATTTTTGTTATCATCAATTATCTGGTTGACAGACGACAAAAGACCGCTATCATACTTAAAATATTCTGCATGATTCTTCCCAATCGTGATTTCCTGCATATCTATTACAAATAATGCTTTTTTCATTTTTTACTCCTCTAAATTCCGATTTATCTCAGTAACTATTATACACCCACGCCGCTGTCTTGTCAATAGAAAAAGGCGTCCGACTTTCATCGGACGCCTGTATTGTTTAAGAGTAATCAGAGCAATTATGCCTTTTCAAACTCTTCCTTATATGCCTTCTGCATTTCAACAAGGTGATCATACTTAGCCTTTGCGTTAGCAACCGCCTTGTCGAACAGAACGGTAGCTCTGTCGGGATTAGCACGCATAAGCGAGTTGTAGCGAACCTCTCTCATCATGAATGCCTTGTAGTCGCCCGTAGGAGCCTTGCTGTCGAG
>JAFLUE010000183.1 GCA_022508945.1 Oscillospiraceae bacterium | reverse complement strand
AAGCAAGATCGGTAACATAACCGTCTGTCATTTCGAGGTAGCGCGGTCCCTTTGCGAGAGTACCGAACATCGTACCTACCTGTGAACGCAGACCCTTTCCGAGATCCTCAAGTCCCGCGCCTACAGGCAGACCGTCCTCGGAGAAGGCGGACTGTGAGCGTCCGTAAACGATCTGCAAAAACAGTTCTCTCATAGCGGTGTTTATTGCGTCGCAAACAAGGTCGGTGTTGAGCGCTTCGAGAATGGTCCTGCCGGGGAGAATTTCCGCTGCCATAGCCGCAGAGTGGGTCATACCCGAACAGCCGATCGTTTCAACGAGCGCCTCCTGGATAACGCCGCCCTTAACGTTGAGGGAAAGCTTACAGGTTCCCTGCTGAGGCGCGCACCAGCCGATGCCGTGCGTAAAGCCGTTGATGTCTGAAATTTCCTTAGCCTTTACCCATTTTGCTTCCTCGGGAATAGGCGCCGCGCCGTGAGCAACGCCCTGTGCCACAGGACACATTGCTTCGACTTCATGAGAATAAGTCATATAAATTTCTCCTTTTTTCCTATATTTAGCAGAACATCTGCCATACAAATTTATTATACAATATTTTTTTCAATATTTCAAGTACATACTATAAAAAAGTTGACAGTTGACAGTAAACAATAAACGGTAGTTTACAGTCAAAACGCGCCCGAAACCCGGGCGCGCCTTGTATGCAAAAAACTGATTCTAACCTCTTACTTCTGACCTCTAACCTATTAATCAAGGAAAAGATGTCTGGGCAGACCGTCAACCATAAACGGAGAAAGCTCGCCGATGATAAGCGGACGCGCATATTCCGCAAACTCTTTGGAAACATAAGTTCCGTCGTTGATTATCCACTCATCGGGAACCATCTTCGCCACGTTTGCAACCGCCGATGTGGGGCAGGAGGAGGTTTTAAGCTGATAGGGATTGTTGGAGATTCTCTCGAAGGTTATCATCTTTCCTGTCTCGCCGTTGAGCGCAAGCTGAACACCATCGGCTCCCGCCGTAAACGCCTCGGTAATATCGCGGCGCGAAACAAGGTGAGAAGCGCATCTCTGAAGTGTAGAGAACACGATTCCTCTCGACTTTACGCCCGTTTCCCCGCCGATGAAATCGGCAAGATAAAGCGCCGTACCGCCGAGCGTCTTGTGACCGAAGGAGTCCTCCGTCATAGAGCGTCTGTTGGCCTCGCAGACATACTTTCCGTCAGCGGTCTTTATACCCTCGGAAACCGCGATGGTAATAACCTTCTTCTGCTTGCGGATCTCTTCGATCTTCTTGAGGAATATATTATAGTCGAAAACCTTTTCGGGCAGGCAGATAATATCCGGTCCCGCACAGTCCTCCGTTTTGGAGAGCGTAGCCGCGCAGGTCAGCCAACCCGCGTCGCGTCCCATGATCTCAACAACGTTTATGCTGTCGGTGCTGTAGGTCGTCGCGTCGCGGATGATCTCCTTCATAGCCGCGGCTATGTACTTCGCCGCGCTTCCGTAGCCGGGCGTGTGGTCGGTCATGGCGAGGTCGTTGTCGATAGTCTTGGGGATACCGATAAAAGTGATATCGCTCTTAATTATCTCCGAATATTTCGACAGCTTGTCGATCGTATCCATAGAGTCGTTTCCGCCGATATAGAAGAAATGCTTTATCTCCATTTTATTCAGGATAGCGAAGATCTTCTTATAAGTTTCCTCGTCCTTTGTATAATCGGGGAGCTTATAGCGGCAAGTACCGAGGAACGACGAGGGCGTACGCTTGAGAAGCTCGATATCGAGGTCGTTTTTAACATAGTCCGACATCTCGATTATCGTCTCCTTCAGAAGACCCTCAATACCGTTTCTCATGCCGTAAACATGCGGACAGCCCGCGTCCTTGGCGGTTTTAAAAACGCCGACAAGACTCGAGTTGATAACAGAAGTAGGACCGCCCGACTGTCCAACGATAACATTTCCAAGCTGCATAATGATTACCTCCAATGTATTTTGATTTCGGGTATTGCCTAAGCATATTTTACCACAAATACGGATGTTTGTCAAGTAAAAATTTGTTAGAATCTACAAAAGAAATAAAAAAAACAAAAAACTCTTGTTAATTTAGCCTAAAATATATTGCTCTATGCTTTTATTGAATCATATATTTCACGGGCGCGTGACAAAAGCACGTTTTTTTCGTTCTCAACCTCCCCGTCAACTACCTCCTCAAGCAGCCGCGCGAGGACCTCGCCCATGACCGCGGACGGCGGGATAAACCGCTTCAGGTCGTTTCCGTTTACAGCAAGCGAGCGCAGCGATATACAGGGTTGTTCGGCGTTTATTTTTTCCGCAAGCTCGAGCGTTCTCAGAAGCAGCGGTATCCGCTCGGCTGCCTCGGGGATCTTGGCGGAGTTATCCGCGATCTTTGCCTGCAATATATCGCAGAACAGCTCGTATCCGCGCTTTGAAAGCTGTTTTCGGACATACTTCTCGTTCGGCTCGGTCGGCAGATCGTGGAGTCGGACGATCTCACAGACTCGCTCTCTGAGAGCGTTGTCGCATTTAAGCCCCCTAAGGATACCGTCTGTCATACGCGCGCTTATCTCCGCGTGTCCGTAATAATGACACTCACCGTTCTCATCAGTCGTTCGGCAGAGAGGCTTTCCTATATCGTGAAAAAGCATCGCCAGCCGAATATGAATCTCCTTCGGCGCGGCGTGGACTGCCCTCGCGGTATGCTCCAGAAGCGTGCTGTTATGGAATTTGGAGCCTTGCTCATAGTTTATCTCCGCGGAAAGCTCGGGAATGATCTCCGAAAACACCTCCGCGAACTCTAAGATCACGCGCTCTACGTATTTACCGCATATGAGCCGTTTAAGCTCCGCGAATATGCGCTCCTTTGAGACCTGCTTTATGTCGCTTTTGTGAGCTATGAGCGCGGCTTTGGTGTTTTCTTCGATCTCAAAGCCCAAAACCGCCGCGAACCTCAGAGCGCGCAATATCCTGAGAGCGTCCTCCGAAAACCGCTTTTCGGGGTCTCCTATGCAGCGTATGATCTTCAGCGTGATATCCCGCGCGCCGTAGAAAGGATCGTAAAAGCCGCGAAGATGGCTGTACGCGATACCGTTTATCGTAAAATCGCGGCGCGAAAGATCATCTGAAAGCTTAGTGGAAAAATCGACGCTCTGGGGGTGTCTCCCGTCAAGATAATCCCCGTCGACCCGAAATGTCGTTATCTCAACGCAGCTTCCCTTGTAAAGAACGCTGACTGTACCGTGTTTTATTCCCGTTTCTATTACTCTGCAAAAGCTGAAAACGCGCTTTGTTTCAAGTGGCAGAGCCGAGGTCGCGATGTCATAATCGTGAGCTGTCATATGCATCATGCTGTCGCGGACGCATCCTCCGACAACATACGCCTCATATCCCTCGTCTTCAAGGCGTTCGATTATTTCTGTTATGGGTTTGGGTAGATGCAAAAAAACACCGCCTTTGGGAAAATTTATAATTTAAAACATTGTTTCGGGCGGATTGATTTAAATAGAGATTTCAAAACCGCGCAGTGGTATCAAACGAATTTCAAAAAGCGTAAAATTTTTCGCAGAAAAATTTTAC
>JAFLUE010000182.1 GCA_022508945.1 Oscillospiraceae bacterium | reverse complement strand
AAATTTTTTCTTTTGAAAAAATTTTAAGCTTTTTGAAATTCGCGATATTCTGTTATGTTATTTTTGAGTGTTTATATACAGTCAGACGACTTGACAGCAGCGAAGCTGCTGTCAAGTCGGAATCGAACAAAATATATCGCGCGAAAAATTTTGTGCTTTTTGAAATTCCTTACTCGGCTATTTCGCGGGTTTAGTCTGAAACGCTTCTAATCTGTATATCGGCTGACCGAGTTCGGTGAAGCGCTTTTCGTATTCTGTCATAATATTCCCTTCAAAGCCGCTGTTATGTAAATCGAGAGAAACGTTTTTAAGCCCGTAGCCGTTCTGAGAGAGCTGTTCGATCGAAAACTCAAAGAAATGCATATTGTCGGTTTTCTGGTGGATTTCGGCAGTCGGCTTCATAACTCTGCGGTAGATCTCCAGAAATCTTTCGTGAGTCAGACGGTGGGCGGCGTACTGTTTTTTTGGAAACGGACAGCTAAAGTTAAGGAAAATACGGTCAACGGTGTTTTCATGAAACAAATGGTCGAGATATTCCGCCTGTCCCATACAGAATCTCAGGTTCGGAAGCCCCAGTCTCATCTGCTCTTCCATTCCCGTAACAAGAACGTTCGGCGTTTTCTCAACGGCGATTAAATTTATATCGGGATTTTGCCTCGCAAATTCGATAGCAAATCCGCCCTTTCCACAGCCTATCTCAAGATAAAGCGGATTGTCGTTTCCGAAGGTCTTGCGGCTGTCGGAAAAAAATTCCTCCGAAAGCGGGTCGTTCGCGTGTTCGTTCTGACACTGCATATAAAGCATGACCCCGCGGCAGTTTTCAATCCTTTCGTCGAGGTTTTTCTTACGTCGCATTCTCATATTGTTCTCCTGCTTGTTTAATTTATCCACACACTTTGAAGATTCCAATCACAGTCCCATATCAGTTCAATAAAATGCCCAAACATAAACTTCGGATTTGACACACAGCACTCTACGGTTTTTCGCTTGGGAACAAGCACAAAGCTCTCAAAGACCAACCCCGCAAGCATTTCCGTGGGGGAGTTCACCTTTGCTTTGTTCACTCCGTAAAAGTTATACAGCTCGTCGCTGAATGCCTCGGTCAGCAGAGCTTCGGCATTATTTGCGGCATATCTCAGCTTGTCAAAATACAGTTCCTCAAGCCCGGCGGTTATTTCCGTGTTCTCGTCAGCAATGTAATACGCGGAGCAGTCCTCAAAAGGACTTGTAAACCGCTTGTGGGTTCCTATTATCCGAGAAACCGCGTCGGCGTCCATGTCCATTTTATTCCTCCCGCAGCAGCTCGCGCCCCATCAATACTCCCATTATGGAAGCCATCATAAGCCCTCTTGTCCAGCCGCTTGAGTCGCCCAGGCAGTGAAGGCCGCGGATATTTGTGTTAAAATGCTTATCCATTTTAATTCGGTTCGAGTAGAATTTAAGCTCGGGCGAATATAAAAGCGTCTCGCCGCTCGCAAAGCCCGGAACTACGTTGTCTACCGACCTGATGAAATTTATGATATTGGTCATTGTCCTGTAAGGCACAGCCGCCGTGATGTCACCCGCGACAGCGTCGGGAAGCGTCGGCTTTACGTTAGAGAACGACAGCTCCTTTTCCCATGTACGCTTTCCGTCAAGAATGTCCCCATACCGCTGGACAAGGATATGTCCCGCTCCGAGCATATTTGTAAGCTCCCCGACCTTTTTTGCGTATTCGATGGGCTGGTTGAAAGGGGTGCTGAAATTATGTGAGCATAAAATGGCGAGGTTTGTGTTGTCGCTTTTCAGTTCCTTGAAGGAATGCCCGTTTACTACAGCAAGCCCGTTGTCATAGTTTTCCTGCGCGACAAAACCGCCGGGGTTCTGACAGAAGGTGCGGACCTTGTTTCTGAACGGTGCGGGATAGCCTATGAGCTTGCTTTCATACAAAACGTCGTTTACTTCCTCCATTATCTCGCTTCTTACCTCAACTCGAACGCCTATATCGACCGTTCCGGGGCTGTGCTCGATATTATGCTCGACGCAGATCTTTTCAAGCCAGTCCGCTCCCTTTCTTCCCGAAGCGATAATGACACGGTCGGCATAGACCGTCCGCTCCGAGCCGTTTCGCTCGCGAATGACCGCGCCCTTGCATATGTTATCCTCTATGATTATGTTTTCGCATTCTGTTCTTAAAAGCACCTCAACGCCGTTTTCGATAAGATAATTCTCGATCTGTCTGTATAGCTTCTGCGCCATTTCCGTGCCGAGATGACGGATAGGGCAGTCAACGAGCTTTAAGTTTGCGTTTATTGCCTTTTTGCGTATCTCGCGTATTTTCTCGGGGTTTGAAACGCCTTCGACACGGGTATCCGCTCCGAATTCGAGATATATCCTGTCGGTATAGTTTATGGCCTCCTGTGCCTTTTGTTCGCCGATAAGTTCGGGCAATGTACCCCCTACCTCGCAGGACAGCGAGAGCTTTCCGTCGGAAAACGCTCCCGCGCCCGAAAAGCCGGTGGTTATGTGGCAAAAGGGCTTACAGTTCATACATTTTTGAGTTTGGGATTTGGGGCATTGACGATTTTCAACAGCCTCCCCCTTTTCCACTATTAGAATTTTCTTTTTTGAATGATTTCTGATCATTTCTATTGCGGTGAAAATTCCCGAAGGACCCGCGCCTATAATTAAAACATCGTATTTCATTTCACATTAACTCCTCAGCTTGATAAATACAATCATATTATAGCATATTTTAATCGGCTTGTCATTATTTTTTGAAAATTTTTGGAGTGGTGTTGAAATTTTGTTCGGTTTATGTTACAATAATTACGCATTATGAATTAAAGAATTGGAGAGCATCATGGATAAAATCAGCATACTTACGACCCCTGTTGAATTTGACAAAAGCGACTTTCTGAGCCTTCTGTCGCTTTCGGCAGGAAGCGCTATTATGCGCCAGAACCGTATGGGAAGTCTCGTTATCGGCGAAAGTGGCTGGAACGTTGATTTAAGAAACCGCGTTATCAAATTCGGCTCGAAGGAGTTTGACTGTGGGATAATCGGCTCGGAGGATCATTACTCGAATACATGGCTGTGGGGCTGGGCGAATACCGAAAGCGGGCTTCCCGAAAACGCGTTTGCGCCCGCGAGGCGCATAAAGCGCAGTCTTACCGAATGTGAGGAAATAACAACGGCGAAATTCTCGCTCGATGAGCTTCACAGCGGGCATAATCTCGCTATGGTGACGGTCGGAGCGGCGGAAAAGAACGTCTGCTATTACCGCTGTCCGTATGAGAGCGGCGCGGTCTTCGTGCAGATAGACGGTCTGCCAGAGGAGATATTCGCGCCCGCGCCGCTGCTTGATATCGCGAATCAGACGGTCAAGATAATAAGCTCGTTTTACTGCGACCATAAGCTTTTATGCGCGGGTCTGCTTCATCAGAACGGATATAAATTTGAAGCTTCGGAAACAGAGATCTCCGCAGCCGACGGCACGGGAACTCTCCGAATAGAGCTTGAAGACGTCGGCGGGTTACATAGGATCGTCGGAATAAACCTCGATAACGCGAAATAAACACCAAGCCCCGAAGCGGATTGATTTAAATAGAATTTCAAAATTCATCACTTTGCCGCATTATGCTTCGCA
>JAFLUE010000181.1 GCA_022508945.1 Oscillospiraceae bacterium | reverse complement strand
AATTTCAAAAAGCGTAAAATTTTTCGCAGAAAAATTTTACGCGGTTCTCATTTGATGGCAGCTCCGCTGCCATCAAATGATGAATTTTGAAATTCTATTTAAATCAATCCTCTCGCGTCAACGTTATTTAAACAATCCCCTCGCAACAACGTTATTTAAACAATCCGCCAAGAGAACGCTTTTGGTTTTTTCAGCAGTTCGATAAGTATTATACCATAAAAGGTAAAAAAAGTCAAGAAAACGCTTGTAAGGGCAAATTGTGTTTATAAATTATCCACAAACCGTTTCGGATTATTTTGTTCATTTTGCTTGGCTCGATCACGCGGCAAAATTCATGAACAGGAATAATACATGAAATAATGTCCTGTTTCTCGGGCGTTCTCGTTTATGGACTGATTTGTTTTGTGGATTATCCACAAAACAGTTGTTGTCTGTTTTGTATGCTTTGCTCAGTGAAATGCCTTGAAAAAAACGCGCGGAGCGTGTATAATTAAAATATACGAAAATCGAGTATCAGGAGGTTTATATGAGCGAATTTTTCCCGACTATCGGCAAGATCCCCTTTGAGGGCAAAAAGTCAACAAACCCGCTTTCGTTCAAGTATTACGACCCCGATGAGGCGGTTGACGGAAAGCCCATGCGCGAGCATCTGAAGTTCGCGCTGAGCTGGTGGCATACAATGGGCGGCGACGGCACGGATATGTTCGGCGTCGGCACAACCGACAAGACCTGGGGCGCGCAGACCCCCGAAGCTCGTTCAAGAGCAAAGGTCGACGCGGCGTTCGAGCTTATGGAAAAGCTCTCGGTGGATTATTTCTGCTTTCATGACCGCGATCTCTCGCCTGAATACGGAACGCTTTCGGAGACAAACGAGAAGCTCGATGAGGTCGTTGATTATCTCGCCGAAAAAATGAAGGCACACCCGACAAAGAAACTGCTCTGGGGCACGGCAAAGGCGTTCGACCACCCCCGCTATATGCACGGCGCGGGGACATCGCCCTCCGCGGACGTGTTCGCGTATGCGGCGGCGCAGATAAAAAAGGCTATCGACGTTACAATAAAGCTTGGTGGAAAGGGCTATGTGTTCTGGGGCGGCAGAGAGGGCTATGAAACGCTGTTGAATACAAATTATGCTTTGGAGCAGGACAACATGGCGCGTCTGCTTAAAATGGCTGTGACCTACGCGCGCTCAAAGGGCTATGACGGCGATTTCTACATCGAGCCGAAGCCCAAGGAGCCGACCAAACACCAATATGACTTCGATGCGGCGACTGTTCTCGGATTCCTCGAAAAATACGGGCTTGGCGATGACTTCAAGCTGAACATCGAGGCGAACCACGCAACGCTCGCGGGACATACATTTCAGCACGAGCTGCGCGTTGCGAGAGAAAACGGAAAATTCGGTTCGATCGACGCAAACCGGGGCGACACGCTGCTCGGCTGGGACACTGACCAGTTCCCCACAAATATCTATGACGCGGCGCTTTGTATGTACGAGGTCATCAAGGCGGGCGGCTTTACGAACGGCGGTCTTAATTTTGACGCGAAGTCAAGACGCGGCAGCTTTACTCCCGAGGACATTTTCTACAGCTATATCGCGGGCATGGACACTTTTGCGCTCGGCTTTAAGGCGGCGCGCTCTCTTATTGCTGACGGAAGGCTTGACAGGTTCGTAGAGGAGCGCTACGCAAGCTGGGAAACAGGCATAGGCAAGGATATTGTTGACGGAAAGACCGATCTTGAAGCGCTCGAGCGCTATGCTCTCGAAAAGGGCGAGGTCACAGACTCGCTCACAAGCGGCAGGCAGGAAATGCTCGAAGCCATTGTCAACAATGTGATTATGAACCTTTTGTAAATAACGGAGGGTATATGACCTACTATCTTGGGATCGACATCGGAACGAGCGGCACGAAAACGGTGTTGTTCGATCTGAACGGCGCGGCTGTAGCGTCAAGCACGGAGGAATACCCGCTTTACCAGCCGCAGAACGGCTATGCGGAGCAGGAGCCGCGGGACTGGGCGAACGCTGTTTTAAACACGATTTCGGACGTGATGAAAAAGAGCGGAATTGATAAAAGCGCGGTAAAGGGGATAGGGCTTTCGGGGCAGATGCACGGGCTTGTTATGTTCAATAAGGACAATCAGGTCATTCGCCCCGCTATCATCTGGTGTGACCAGAGAACGGCAAAGGAATGTAATGAGATTACCGAAAGAGTCGGCGCACAGCGGCTTATTTCGATTACCGCGAATCCCGCGCTTACGGGCTTTACCGCGTCCAAGATACTCTGGGTGAGAAACAACGAACCCGAAAACTACAAAAAATGCGCGCATATTCTGCTTCCGAAAGACTATATCCGCTTTATACTCACGGGTGAATTTGCGACGGAGGTCTCGGACGCTTCGGGTATGCAGCTTTTGGATGTACCGAATCGCTGCTGGTCGGACGAGGTATTGGAAAGGCTCGAAATTGACAGAAAGCTTTTACCGAGAGTATATGAATCGCCGGAGATTACGGGCGGTATTACTGCCGAAATTGCCGAGCGGACGGGGCTTTGCGAGGGAACGCCCGTAGTCGGCGGCGCGGGAGACAACGCGGCTGCGGCAATCGGCACGGGGACCGCCGAGGACGGAAAGGCGTTTACGACGATAGGCACGAGCGGCGTGGTCTACGCGCACGCCTCGAAGCTCTCCATAGACCCGAAAGGCAGGGTACATACGTTTTGCTGTGCCGTGCCGAACTGCTGGCACATAATGGGTGTAACGCAGGGGGCGGGGCTTTCTCTGAAATGGTTCCGCGACCGCTTTTGCGAAGCTGAAAAACAAACAGCGAAAAGCATGGATATTGACGAATATATGCTTATGGACAGAGAAGCGGAGCAGTCGCCGATAGGCTCGAACCGCCTGTTATATCTTCCGTACCTTATGGGCGAGCGCACGCCCCATCTTGACCCGAACGCGCGCGGCGTATTTTTCGGACTTTCGGCAATGCACGAAAAGCGCGACCTTATCCGCGCGGTCATGGAGGGAGTTTCGTTTTCGCTGAGAGACTGTCTTGAGGTGTTCCGCGAAATGGGCGTATCCGTAAACGACATGGCGGCGTGCGGCGGAGGGGGAACTTCCTCGCTCTGGCGGCAGATGCTTGCGGACTTATACAACTGTCCGATAAGCGTAAGCGAATCGAAGGAGGGACCCGCGCTCGGCGCGGCTATCCTCGCCATGGTCGGAACGGGCGCCTATAAGTCCGTTCCCGAGGCGTGCAAAGTGCTTGTAAAGACAAAGCAGAGCTGTATTCCGAACATCGAAAACGTTCCTGTTTACGAACGATATTACCGCCTTTACCGAAAGCTTTATCCCGCGCTTAGGGAACATTTTGCCGCGCTTTCGGCATTGGACATTTAAATAGAAATTTCAAAACCGCGCAGTGCGCCAAAGGCGCACTGCGCTATCAAATCGACGCGTATGAGCTGCGCTCATACGCGTCGATTATTTTTGAAATTATATTATGTGGTAGCGAAATTATTTGATTGAAACCGCGCAGTGGTCAAGAGCCAATTTGTCTAAAACCACACAGTGGTATCGAGCGGATTTATTTAAATAGAAATTTCAAAACCGCGCAAAGCTGCGCTTTGCGCTATCTAAGC
>JAFLUE010000180.1 GCA_022508945.1 Oscillospiraceae bacterium | reverse complement strand
GGATAAACTTTTTCGAGTATGTAATAAAGGTTGACGGGTTTGACGAGCCTTTTGACGGCGAATGGGAGCAGAAGCTGGAGTATTCGGGCTTCAATCTTGAAGTTAAAAACGGGCTTTGGATATCGGGATTCGGCTCGCTGTTTGAGTTTAAGCCCGAGCAATACGGCGGCGATGAGGGGTCGTACGCGGTGAAAACGCCTTTCGGTGATATAATGTATTACTACAACAAAAATGAGGTGTACCGCAAGTCGATTGAAGGGAAAATAAGCCATACCGATTACAGATACGACGTTCCCGACGGAAAATATCTGCTTTCGGTAAAGGGCTATACGCGCGGTGAAAAGAAAAATTATACATACGGAAACTGCGGCTTTTTCTTTTCCCTCACAAGGGTCGATGAGTTTAACGGATTCAAAAATCCGAGAGAAGATGAAGAGTACGATTTCAATGTGGGAAGCATAGAGTAAAAAGGAGTTGCCATGCCCGAAATAATGTTATCCGAGATACATAACGTGCCCGCCGATAAAATGGGAGCAATTGAGCTGCTCGGAATAGAAAAAGCGATTGCTGATGACAATGGCTTTTGTGTTGTTATGGAAGTGTGTGACATTCATATGAACACACAGGGTACTGTTCACGGAGGAATACTGTACACCCTTTGCGATCAGGCGGTAGGCTCGTATATTGCCTATAAAAAGCGCAAAGCAGTCGGAATGGACGGAAGCATAAAATACTACCGTCCCGCCTTTTCGGGAGATGTTCTGACTGCGTCGGTCCAAGAGAGAAAGACGGGAAAGACAATAGGCGTGTATTTTGTCGAGCTTAAAAATCAGGATAACAAGCTGTTGGCGGACGGTATTTTCACCGTGATGTTTATGGAGCAATAATCTGTTTATCTGCGAGGTCAGTGAGAATGGAAAATGAAACAGAAAAGATATCCCCCATGCTAAAGCAATATCTCGAAATAAAGTCAAATTATTCGGGATATATTTTGTTTTTCAGATTGGGCGATTTTTATGAGATGTTTTTTGATGACGCGGTGCTGGTGTCGCGCGAGCTGGAGCTTGTGCTTACCTCAAGAGCGGGTTCGCCTATGTGCGGAGTGCCGTATCACAGCAGCGAGCAGTACATAAAAAGGCTGATAGACAAGGGCTTTAAGGTAGCTATCTGCGAACAGCTCACCGACCCAAAGACAACCAAAGGGCTTGTGGAGCGCGGGGTCATTCGTCTTGTAACGGCGGGAACGGTCGTGGAAGCGTCTATGCTCAGCGAGGAAAAGAACAACTTCATTGCGAGCATTTATGTCGAGGGCGACGGCGTGGGAATGGTCTTTGCGGATATATCCACGGGAGAGATAAACGTTTTTGAAAAGTACGGCAAAAACCGCGAATCCGAAATAATCTCCGGGCTTGCTGGATTTTCTCCCGTAGAGCTTTTGATAAACACGGATTTTCTTGATTTGAAGGCGGTCTCCTCGTTTATTTCGCAGAACATGAAGAACAGCTCGTGTGAGCTTTGCGACGCTGAAAAATTCGACAGCTCGGATATTTCGGTCATCACCGCCCAGTTTGAAAACGCGGGGGAACTGAACTCCATCGGAATTCAGTCAATGCCGCTTGTGCAAAAGGCGATGTGCGCGCTTTTCAGATATGTCGGCGAGACTTATAAGCAGACGGTAAAACGCTTTACATCGGTCTCGGTCCAAGCCGAAAATGAATATATGGATTTAGGGTATACGGCGCGCCGGAATCTTGAGCTTTGCAGGACAATGCGTACAAACGACAAGCGCGGAACGCTTCTGTGGGTTTTGAACAAAACCGTTACGGCAATGGGCAGAAGGCGTCTCACATCGTGGATCGAGCGTCCGCTTTGCTCACACGCGAAAATTCTCGAGAGACTTGACGCGGTAGAGGAGCTTACGAAGAATTCCGCGGGGCTTTCGGATCTTCGCGAGGCGCTTAAGGGAGTATACGATTTGGAGCGGTTATTTTCAAGGATCGCGTACAAAACCGTAAATCCGCGCGAGATATACGCTATGGGCAAGACCCTTGCACAGATCCCCGCAGTTAAAGCCGAAATGAACACGCTTAGCTCACGAATGATGAAAAGGCTCAACAGCGAGATAAGCGAGGTGTCCGACGCACAGCGGCTTATCGAAAACTCCATTGCTGACGACGCTCCTGCAAACATAAAAGACGGCGGCGTAATAAAAGACGGCTTTAACGAGGAGATAGACAGGCTTCGCTCTATCGCGGGCGGCGCGGAGGGGATACTTCGCGAGATAGAAGCCCGTGAACGCGATAAAACGGGCATACGAACGCTGAAGGTCGGATTTACGCGCGTTTTCGGATACTATATCGAAGTTTCAAACAGCTTTAAGGACAAGGTTCCCGCTCATTATGTAAGAAAGCAGACTCTCACAAACGGCGAGAGGTTCATAACCGACGAGCTGAAGAAGATAGAGGGCGAGATACTCGGCGCAAACGAAAGGCTTCTTGCTCTCGAACAGTCGGTATTCGCGGAGATACGCGAGTTTATCGGTACCAAGCTTCTCGAGATACAGCAGACGTCCGTTGCGCTGTCGCAGGTTGACGCGCTTTGCTCGTTCGCGCAGGTATCGCTTGAAAACGGCTATATAAAGCCCGAAATAACGCTTGACAGCGTTATCGACATAAAGGACGGACGCCACCCCGTTGTTGAAAACATACTGCTTGACAGCAGGTTTACGCCGAACGATGTTTACCTCGACAACTCCGACAACAGGCTTTTGATAATCACAGGTCCGAATATGTCAGGAAAATCCACGTTTATGCGGCAGACGGCGATAATCGTGCTTATGGCGCAGATAGGGTGTTTCGTTCCCGCGGGATATGCGAAGATCGGCGTTGTGGACAAGATATTTACGCGCGTAGGCGCATCCGACGATCTGACCGCGGGTCAGTCGACCTTTATGGTCGAAATGAACGAGGTTTCGGATATCCTTAAAAACGCGACAAAAAACAGCCTTGTGATCCTTGACGAGATCGGGCGCGGCACTTCTACCTTTGACGGGATATCCATAGCAAAATCCGTAGCGGAGTATATTGTCGAAAAGATTGGCGCTAAAACGCTTTTCGCCACTCACTACCACGAGCTTATCTCAATGGAAAAGGAATTTAAGGGCGTCAGGAATTTCAGCGTCGCGGTCACAAAGCGCGGTGACGACATAAAATTCCTGCACAAGATAATTCCCGGCGGCACAGACGACAGCTACGGAATAGAAGTAGCAAAGCTTGCGGGACTTCCGAATAAGGTAGTACAGCGCGCAAAGGAAGAGCTTAAAGAACTCGAAATAAGCGGAAAGGTAAAGCTCGCCGAGGCGATCGAAAGCGGACGAGAAAACCAGATAAACCTTGTCGCGGTCGAGGAGCAGAACGCGCTCGCACGGCTTCGCTCGGTCGATATAAACACCCTTTCGCCAATGGACGCGCTTATGTTTATAAAAGAGCTAAAAGATACGCTATAGTATTTTCATACGTTATACGTTGTGTCGAGCGGAGTTATTTAATAAAATTTTCAAAAACGCGCAGTGGTATCGAACGAATTTATTTAAAAAAGAAATTTCAAAACCGCGCAGCAAAGCTGCGCTATCCAATAAACGCTTCAC
>JAFLUE010000018.1 GCA_022508945.1 Oscillospiraceae bacterium | reverse complement strand
AAAATATGGTATAATAAAAGCATAAATGCTTTTATTATACGGATCAAAATGCCCTCGCGCATACGCTAATTTTTTCAAAAATTTGCTTCGCGCGTATCGGGCAATTACAATGTTCAAAAAATGGAATAGGAGCCGATAATATGTTTTCAGCCGCTTTTTTGATGATTCGGGACGAGTCTGACAGAGAGTTTGTAAGTGAGTTGTTCGTAAAGTACGAACAGATGATGTATAAAATTGCGTATAATATTTTACATAACAGGACTGACGCGGAGGACGCCGTACATAATACGATAATCAAGGTAATTGACAGTCTCGAAAAGGTCCGTGCCATAGACAGTAAGGAAACCGAGTTTTACCTTACCGTAATAACAAAGAATACCGCGCTGGATATGCAGAGGAAAACAAACCGCCTGCCCGAAAGCAATAAGATGAAAGAATTGGACGATACGCAAGCGGTTTTTTCCGTTGAGGAAAGCGCACTTAATAAGATCGATTCCGAGAAAATAAAAACGGTAATGAGATCGCTTTCGGAAAATGATTATGAAATATTGTTCATGAACCTGATAATGGGATTTTCGCCGTCCGAGATCGCAGACAAACTTGGGGTCTCGTCCAACACGGTAAGACAGCGCATTTTCCGCGCCAAGCAAAATCTAAGGGAAGAACTTGAAAAGGAAGGAATAACTAATGACGTTTGATGCTTTAATTGCTCAGGGAATACGCGATACGCTGGAGGAAAAGTGCGCCGAACGCCGCGTTTACGGGAAAACACACCGTTTTTCGCTCGCCTATAAAATAGGGCGCAGGAACATAGTTCGCTCCCGAATTAACAGTACACCGCTGTCATTAAGGAAAATCAGGGTTATTCTTATCGCGGTGATCCTGACGATTTTTGCTTTGACGGGCTTCGGTATCTGGCAGCAATTGGGCGGTTTTTCGTTCAGCCTTTTCAATGACCACTCAAAGGTTTCTTACAGCGCCGATAATTTTAAAACAACAATCGAGGAAATATACGGCTTGCCGGAGGAATATGAGCTTTTGAACATATCATTAAATGATTTTAATGTAGTCGCCTCATATAAGGTCAATGATGAAACCGTAACCTTATTTCAACAGATAGGTTCATTATCGTATGATGTAAATACCGAAAACTTTGTCGCCGAATATCTGACAATAAACGGAAATGACGGATATTATATAAAAAATATTGTTGGCGGTGATAATTATGTGGCGTGGATTACGGACGGTTATCAGTTTTCTATATTTGGAAAAATAGATAAAAACACGGCTGTTTCTTTGGCAAAATCGCTGAAAATCAGAGATTTCGATAAAATTTCGTAACAGTTGACTTTTTCATACGTTTTACCTTATGAGGGGATAATTTTTCCCAAATAATGTAAAAAGAGGTAATGAATATGAAAAAAATCGCAGTGTTTATGTCTTTGGTTTTAATGCTTTTTTCAATGCCGCTAACGACATATGCGGAGTCTGTTGCGCCTTGCGCGGCAAGCGCGCCGCCGGCTACGCCGAACTGGAAATTAGGTGTGTCTGTTACAAGCGGTCTTGTTATTAATGGTACAGATGCTACATGTTTTAGCATCGTTGCAGGAGCCTCAAGTGTAACCAGCATAACTGTTGAACAATATCTTCAAAAAGAAGGATTCCTTTGGATCTATTACTCATATGATGCTGATTCCGAATGGGAAACAACCGTAAGCGGCAACACAGCTAGTATTTACAACTATAAATCCGGTCTTACAAGCGGAAAATACCGCTTGAAAACGATCGCCACGCTTAAGACAGCAAGCGGACAAACCGAAACCATTACATCTTACAGCGATCCGGTAGAAATATAACGAAATAATTTTCAGCCAAAAAATATCTGTTTGCCGATGGTTATCGTTGGCGAACAGGTATTTTATTGCCCGAAACAGAAAAATAAAATGAAAAGGCGGTGAACCTTTTGGTAAGGTTTGCGGTTTGCGATGACAAAAAAGCGGAGCTTGATTGTGTCGCGAATAAGATCCGCGAGTACTATGACGACGATTGCGAAATAATCAAGTACGAGGACGGAGAAAGCCTGCTTGCGGACAGCCGCACCCAGTTTTTCGACGCCATGTTTTTAGATATAGTTATGCCGGGACTTAACGGAATGGAGCTTGCCAAGAAGATACGAGAGGAAAACCGGAATGTAAAAATTGTTTTTGTGACCAATAAAGAAGAGCTTGCTCACGAGGGATACTTATACGGAGCGTTCAGATTTGTCCGCAAAAGCAAACTGGATCAGGAGCTTTTGGAAACCGCAGAAAGCCTGAAAAAACATTTTGGTTCAGCTAACGAATATCTGGTACTGAAAACTCCCAACGGGACAATTACAAGAGCCGTAAAAGATATTAAATTTTTTGAGGTCAAGGGTCATTATGTTACCATGCTTTGTAACGGCGAGGAACGGGTATGCGGTACTATGAAGGCATTTGAAAGCAGTCTCAACAAAAATGGATTTATACGCATACATAAGGGATATCTCGTAAATTTCAGATATATTTATACTATACAGAAAAATAATGTGATCCTGACTGACGGAAAAACGCTCCCACTCAGCCGCAACAGAGCAAACACAACAAAGAAAATGCTTTGGGAGTTTACGGAGTCTTTATCTTAACGAAGACAAAAAACGCGCTTTATGTGCCTCAGCGGTGCTGTTACGTGAAAGAACAAAATTCAACAAAATATTTTTGCAAAAAATATCCCGCAAAACCGAATGATCGGAGCTGCGGGATTTAAAATATAGATCGATACTAAATATACGGCTCACATAATTTACTGTTCGCTGTTCGCGGCTGCCGCGGACTCTTTTTCGGAAGCTGATGACCCGAAGAACCATATGTCGTCAAAGCCGACGCTCTTGTCACTGTAATTTGCCCGACGGCTTACCTCATAATATCCTTGCTTGTTGTAGTCATACGGCTTGGATTCATCAAAGCGCTTCGGGTCTGTTGTACTCACGCAGGTCGAGAACAGATATTCCGCCTCCGTAACGGGGAACGAAACCGTTTGGAAATATATTTCACCGGGCTGTAAAACATACGCCATGTATTTAAACTCGTTTCTATCGAAAATATTTTTGGCATCAATGCTCTCGTCGTTAAGGTCAAATCTTAAAAGTATCGGCTTATCGGGCGATGACGCTGTACTCATCAGTCCTACCGGCTCGATACCGATATTTTCAACAAAAGCGGCAAACTCAACTGTTTCAATTCCGTTTATTATCTCGCGTCTTACCCCCACAGTAAACTTATTTCCCGTATTAATGGTATTATCGCTGCCTCCTCCGCCGCCACCGCCGCCTATCACTCCATAGATCTTACCGTTATATTCAAATTTATCGCCTGTTTCTTTTAATTTTTCTTTGAATTCAGCTATACATCCTGCCGATCCGGTATTCGGTGAGCTTGAATCAGTGGAATTATCGAGCGGCTGTGATACGGTCATATTGTCAGTAATCGAGCTTGAGTTTCTGCTGTCCGCTGCCGACATCGAAACGCTGCCGCTTGACGTAGGATCGGAGATATCGGGACCGTTTTGTGATCTCATCACCTTCACCGCGGCCGCTCCCCCCGCTCCCAAAACCGCCACACAAGCCGCCGCGGCAGTCAGCTTCTTCCAAGAAAAGCGGCGGGGTTCGGTTTTAAGTTCAATTGGCTCCTGAGCTATCGGCTTCGCACTTTTAATAAGCTCATCGTCTATGTCGGTAAATGCTTCTATAAATTTGTCATTCATATCAAAAACCTCTTTTCTGCAGATATTCGCGCAGCTTTTGCCGCGTTCGGTTAAGTATAACGGAGACATTGCTCTCGGAAACGGAGAATCGGGCGGCGATATCACGTACGCTGTCGCAATACCAGTATCGGCATATAAATATGCTTCGATTTTTTTCGGGAAGTTTTCTGAGAAATTGGTTGATCTCGTCAAGCAGCTCGCGCCGCTCCGCTTCATCTGCGATGTCGGTGTTATCGGAAATAACCGCGGACAACTCCTCGAAAGCCGCCGCGGTTTCTCCGCTGCCGCGCTTTTGGGTCAGCGTCTGCCTGTAACGATTTATTGCAAGATTTCGTGTGAGCTTGCCGATAAATGTCGACAACATCTCGGGCTTATTCGGCGGGATCAGCTCCCAGAGCTTCAGAAACGCGTCGTTTACACATTCCTCCGCATCCTCCTGCGAATAAAGGATATTTAACGCTATTTTAGTGCAGTATCCCTTGTATTTTTTTATAGCCTCCGTAAGCGCCTGCTCGCTCCGCTCAAGGAAAAGACGCACGATCTCGCTGTCCTCCACATTATCACCGCCCTTTTTCCTGAAAGACGTCTTTCAACTATATACACAAATTATTATACATTATCTTACAGATTTTTTTTAATTTTTGAGTTTTATGCTTTGCAAAATCCTCTGTGCTTCGCACTGCCGCGCCTTTGGCGCTCGAATTTGTGATATAATGGTTACTAAGATAAATCGGAATTTAACGTTGTTTCGGGCGGAGTTATTTTACAGCACAATGGTTATCACAAGCCTGTTTGCCGAATATTCCGCCGTAATTCTCCCACCCGACTGCTCGACAAGAGTTTTTGCAATGGACAGCCCAAGTCCCGTAGAATTTCTCGCCGCCTCGACGGTATAAAAGCGGTCAAACAGCCGCTCGACCTGCACGGGGTCCAGGTTCCTTGCTGTGTTTGCGAATGTAACTGTACCATCGTCAGAGAGTGTTATTTCCAGATCTCCGTCGCTGTATTTAATCGCGTTGTTCAGCAGGTTTGAGAACACTCTTGACAGCTCGGCGCGGTTAAGCGTTTTTACGATCTTCCGCTCGGTTATCCGCACATTTGGGGTAATTCCCTTTTCGGTCATTGCGGCGTAATATCCCATAATGCTGTCCTCAAGCACCTGATTTACACAAAGCTCCTGCCTTTCGGAATTCCCGTCAGCCAAGAGTATCACGGAATATCCGAAAAGCTCCTCGGTGAGCTGTTTCATCAGCTCCGCGCGGTCGGCAATGATAGAGAGATACTGTTCGATCTTTTCTGGCAGCTCCATGCGCTTCATCACGTCAAGATAGCCGCAGATTGCCGTCAGCGGAGTACGCAGATCATGCGAAATGTTAGTAACGGCAGCCTTCAGCTCCTTGTCGCCTTGTATATAGCGGTGATGCTCTCGGCGCAGGATCATGAGCTGTTTGTTAACGCTGTCGGCGAGCAGGCGCATTTCCCTGTCGGAGCTTGAAATGTCGATAAGCGTATTTGTATCGGTATTCAGCTTTTCCGCAAAGCCCTCGGAGATCTCTTTTGCGGCTCTTTTCAGAAAACAGATCTTGACCGCCAATATGATCGTAATAATAAAAAACAGTATACACAAACCGACAAGGTAATACATAGCATTACTCCTTTTCAAGCACGCTCGGGGCGAACACCATATTCGCCCCGAATTTATTTATCTAAGTTCTTTTTTGCGGAAGAAGAAAATTCCGATTGCTGTAATAATTACCGTAATAACAATCGAAAATACGATATCGAGCAGAGAGCTTGTATACAGCGGCCCGAGGTCGAATGTGAAATCGCTGGTACTGTACGAAAGATTACCGTAAGCCACATTCGCCATAAATATAGTCTGTGCCGCCGGATTGATTCTTGATAACATTCTGTAAGTAATAAAATGATTTCGCACTTCTTCGACAATCGTTTCCTTTCCGTTTTCAATAATTGTGATCTTGTCGAAATTTACATTTGTCATGTTCTCGTCTGCAAAATATCCCAAAAACATCAGCGCAAACCACACCGCCATAACCAGCACAACAGCAAGCGCCTTGTTCGGGGCGAGCGTTCCTATCAGGACGAAAATCGAGCAAAACACCGCCGTAAAGCCGACCGCGATAAAAAAGTATTCCAAAACTCCCGAAAAGCCCATCTCAAAGCCGTCGGTCAGAAACACTCCCGGGATCATTCCGACAAACCACAAGGCGATCACCGTAACGCTTCCCGCAAAGCAGGTGATAAAGTCCGCGAGGTAGATATTTGTCCGCGTGTGACCGACGATAAGCTTGTTTCTTATGGTTTTGTTGGAGTATTCGGTGCCGATGAAAAGGGTTATAAACACCGCCGAGAGCAATGCCGTATACGGCGCGAGATTAAACACGAACACGTCAAGGTAAAACTTGTGATCTTCCTCAAAATTTTTCACAAAGGACGCGCTCCAGAGCGTTAAAGCGACTGAAGCTATAAACATTACCGCGGCGCATATCAGAAATACCTTTGATCTTATAAGACGCGAAAAATTCGCGTGTAACAGCTTTTTCATTGTCCACCTCATTTCAGATCCTTTTTTCGGAACACCAAAACTCCTGCTGTTGTTGATATGGCGATGAGCGAAAGCGAATAAAGCGGAAATACTTTCTTATTGGGTTCAAGAGGTCCGTCCGAGGTTTGCCCCGGCATTCCGTTTTGAAGTTGATATAACTGGTTTTCGGGGAAATAATCAAAAACAAACCGAAGTATTTTTCTTTTTGTACTCGGATCGTCATCTGGACACGCCTTTTCATACGATGTAGTTCCGTCCGGTTCGATCACCTGAACGAATAAGTCGTCATAAAGCATTCCATGAACTCTCTGCGCCGCTAAAATTGACACGATCGAAAGAATGATCGCGATAACGGTGCTTGCCGTTCGGCTTGAGACAAGCATACACAAAAGCAGTATCACCGACGTCATCGCCAGGACGGAACAGGCGCTTACAAGGGTGTTTACAAGTATATCTTCGGCTGACATCCAGAATTCATCCGTAATTCCCACGGCAGACGCTCCGACTATAACGGCGATATAAGTTATATGCATGATAAGCGCGGCGGTAAAGCATATTATCAGATTGGAAAAATACATTGTCGCTCTCGAATGACCCATAACATGCTTGTTGCGTATTGTGCCGCATCTGTAATCCGCTCCCACGAATATGCCGACGATTACGGAAACTATGATCCCGACATATATCATAACGCCTTCAAGCAGTGTGCGGTCGGGAGGAACTTCGGGATCGGAATCGGGAAAAGCCTGTAACAGTTCCTGCTTATTGCTCCAAACCCCATATACCATCATAACGGCGACGCCAAACATGACAATAACGCCAAGCCAGAAGATCTTGCTTTTGAAAAGCCGTACAAAATCCCCGCGCAGAAGCTTACTCATACCTCGCACCTCCCACCAGATTCACATAGAAGCTCTCGAGGTTTTCGTCATGCTCCTCCATAGAGATGACCTCGCAGTTTTCCTTGGAAAGCGCCATTGCAAGCTGGGTGAAATTCGGATTTGCATAAACGTCGGCGGTATTTGCGTCAAGGATCTTATACTCGATATCCATCCCGTCAAGCACTCTCGCGAGAGCCTTTACGTCCGAAACGCGCATTCTTACGCACTTTCGCAAAGCCGCTTCAAGCTCCTCCGCGCTCATTTCCTTTATGATCCTTCCGCTGTCGATAAATCCATAGTGCGTGGCGAGCCTTGAAAGCTCGTCAAGTATGTGGCTTGAAATAAGAACGGTTATCTGCCGCTCTCGGTTAAGCTTAAGGATAAGCTCGCGTATCTCAATGATGCCCTGAGGGTCAAGTCCGTTTATCGGCTCGTCCAATACGAGAAAATCGGGACTTCCGCACAGCGCAACGGCAATTCCCAAACGCTGTTTCATACCGAGCGAAAAATTCCTCGCTTTTTTCTTTCCCGTATTTTCAAGCCCGACGAGCTTTAATAATTCACCGATACCGTCAAAGCTCGGCGATCCGAGAAAACGGTATTGCTGTTTTAGATTATCCTCCGCCGTCATATCGAGATATATCGACGGAGTTTCAACGACCGCGCCCATCCTTCTGCGCGACTTCGATATAGACCTGTCGGCGTTTTTAATGCCGTACAGCTCGAAATGTCCGCTCGTGGGGCGCTGTAATCCGCAGATAAGGCGGATTAGCGTGGTCTTGCCCGCACCGTTTTTTCCGACAAAGCCGTAGATCGCGCCTTTGGGAACATTCATCGTAAGCCCGTTCAGAGCCTTGAACTGTCGGTAATGTTTACACAGACCGTTTGTTTTCAATACATAGTCCATAATAAGACCTCCTCAAATAGTTGTCAGAGATTAGTTGTCAATATTTAGTTGTTGGGAAACGGTTATTATCCGCTAATCTCTGAAAACTATTGTAGCATACGATGGTCAAGAAATCGGTCAAGAGAAAGTCAATATTTTGTCAAGATTTCATTTTGAAGCCGATACCGTAAACCGCCTCGATATAGTCCTCGCCGTTTACCGCCTGAAGCTTTTTGCGGATATTGCTGATATGCTGTTTGAGCGAACGCTCGGTACAGTCGGGCGTGTCGAGGCTTATTCTGTCGAGTATTGTGGTTTTTCCTACCGGGTTTCGCGGATTCTGCATAAGCAGCTTCAGTATAGCGCATTCCGTTCTGGTAAGTCGGATCTCGGTATTTTCGACCTTTACGGTAAGAATGTCGGCATATAATGTAAGCTCACGGAAGGTAAGCTCATTTTCGTTGTTTTTACGGAGCTGTACGGCAATTCTCGCAAGCAGCTCGCGTGTGTCAAAGGGTTTTGTGACATAATCCGCCGCTCCCCCGAGCAGCAGATCGACCTTGTTTGAAACGTCGATCTTCGCGCTTACGACAATGACGGGAATGTCTTTGATCTTCGGCAGCAGCTCCTCGCCGCTGAGTTCGGGAAGCATCAGATCAAGCAGTATAAGATCGGGCTTTTCCCGTGATAAAACCTCCAGCGCCTTTGTTCCGGAAAAAGCGCGCGACACGCCGTAGCCCTCAGCCTTAAGCGTTTCCTCCAAAAGGTTGCCGATATGAAGATCGTCGTCTATTATCAAAATGTGCGGCATACTTTGATCCTTTCCGCTGTACTCAGAGCCTGTTCACAACTCCGCTCTTTTCGGGCAATGTGAACAGGCTCTAAAGTAAATCATAGCACAAATATACGAAAAAGTCAAGACCGGAAGATCTTGACGAAATATTTACCTTTTCCTGACCTTTGGGTGAGGTTTTATCCGATATGACAAAAACATATTTTACCGCCGAAAAGCTCACCGCTCCCAAACATCTTTTAAAACCGTTTGGGGGCGGTGAGCTTATATTATACGACGGAAGATCAAGTTACTCGCGGTCCGACTGATCTTTGACCGCGGATCTTTTCTGCCACAAGCCGCTGAGATAATAGCTCCATGTAATCAGAAAGCCCGCGCCGAATCCGAACAGGCCGTTCCACCAGATGATGGTGTGACCGAAAAAATCACTGTATCTGAACAGATAAGTGACAAGCACCCTCACGCCAAGCGCGCCCGTCGCAACAACAGTCGCCGCGGCGCCGTGATTTGTTCCCTGAAACACTCCGAACAGCGGGATATAGAGCGCGAGAATGATATTAATCAGAGCGATGGTTTTGATGTGGTCGCCGCAGTAAACCGCCGATTGTTCGCTGAGCTTGAAAAGTGCAATTATTTTTTCCGACAGCAACCACACTATCACCGAGATGCAGACAGTCATCAAAAATGACATAAAAACCGTCTGATACGCGCCTTTTTTAACACGCTCCGGCTTTCCCGCGCCGATGTTTTGACCCGTGTATGTGGCAAGCGTGGTCTGAAAGGCATTGCATGGAAGGTTCATATACATCTCCATTCGCTGGCCGACTGTGAAAGACGCTGTCATCGCTTTTCCGAAGCCGTTTACAGCGCGCTGGATAAATGTCAGTCCGAATGATACCACTATTAGCTGGAGAGCTATCGGAAACCCCGTAAACAGCGTCTTTTTCGCCAATCCCCAGCTCCATGTAAATTCCTTTGGCTTGAATCTGAACACGGGATATTTTTTTGTCATATAGATATATGCCGCGGCAAAGGACGCTCCCTGAGCAATATCGGTCGCGACCGCCGCTCCGACAACGCCCCAGTGCAGTCCCGCCACAAAAGCCAAGTCTAAGCCTATATTCAACACCGACGCGATCAGCAGGAAATACAGCGTCGCCGCACTGTCACCGACAGCTCTGAGTATTGACGAGAAGATGTTGTAGCCGAACTGGAACACCAGTCCCAGCGCATAGATATTGAAATATTGAAGCGTCATATCCAGCAGCTCTTTTGGAACATCAACCAGATATGTATAGGCAGGCTGTGATACAAGAATTCCTATAACAGTAGACAGTATCCCCATACCAAGCATAAGCAGTATGCCCGTAGAAGCGTTCGCCCTCACCTGCTTTTCGTCGCCCGCGCCATAGCGCTGTGCAACGATTACGCCGTTGCCCGCCGAAAATCCCATAGCAAGCGCCAAAAAAAGAAACGTGAAGCTGCCTGTTGTGCCGACCGCCGAAAGCGCGTCCTCACTTGCGTAGCGCCCCACAACGATAGAGTCTACGGTGTTGTAAAGCTGCTGAAGCAGCGACCCCGCAAGCACCGGCAGCGCGAATCTCAAAATGTGCTTCCAGGGCGTTCCCTCTGTCATTGACTTTCCGATCAATTCTTTTGTCCTCCGTGTTCTGTCACCTTTTGTTTTTCTTTACAGCAATTTAGTCCGTAATAAAAGCATTTATGCTTTTATTATACCATAATACGATCTGACTTTCAAGTCTAAATTTCTGTCGTTTGGCTTCCCGCATAATAAGATCGGCGAACAAGCATCCGATAATATTGACAAACTTACCAAACTGTGCTATAATAAAATCGTGAGTGCTTTTATCGTATTTAAACGCACCTCGGAGACCGCAAAATAATTAAACGTTATTTTGACCCACAGAAAAGGAGCAGATAAGTATGCAGGAAAAATTGTTGATATTGCTTGAATTTCTAAATGAAACAGCTCAAATGACAAATGAATATGATTTTAACAGGCTTTCCAAAGTCTATCTGGACAAGCTTTCGGTAAGCTCGGAAGATGTTATATATAAGCTGTGGGACCATATAATTGATATTGTAAGGGAAAATCTGTTCTTAAAAGCAAACGGCACGGATGCTGACCGGATCAGAAAGCTTGCCGCTCTTACGGATGAAGAAAAAGTAACGCTGGCGGAAGTCGAAATTGTTATAAACGAAAACCGCTTTGGTTATCATTTTCAGCCCATCGTAAACACTTCCGACGGCAGCATTTATTCTTATGAGGCTCTTATGCGTCCGAAAAGCGACATGAAGCTGTCGCCTTTTCATGTACTTAAATACGCGGAGCTTACGGACAGGCTCAACGACATAGAGAGAGCAACCTTCCTGAACATTCTGGACAGTATAGAAAATGATAAAAAAGCGTTTCACGGCAGAAAGGTCTTCATAAACAGTATCCCGAAAACGAAGCTTGATAACGATGATTTCAGGCGTGTGGGAGAGCTGTTAATGAAGCATTCGGATACGGTCGTTGTGGAGCTGACGGAAAATGCCGAGTTTGATGAAGGGGAGCTGAACTCCCTCCAGGAACGCTATCGCAACCTGGATATTGAGATAGCACTCGATGATTACGGAACGGGATATTCAAACGTACAAAATCTGCTGAGATACAATCCGAACTATGTAAAGATCGACCGTTCGCTTCTGACCGAAATACAAAACAACCCGAAAAAGCGTCATTTTGTGCGTGAGATAATCGAATTCTGCCACGATAACAACATTCTGGCTCTTGCCGAAGGAGTTGAGACCTCAGAAGAGCTTCACACCGTGATATTGCTGGGAGCTGACCTTATACAGGGATATTATACCGCACGGCCTTCCGCGGAGATCATTGAAGCGATCCCGTATAACATACGTCAGGAAATAACGCTTTACCACCAGGAGCGTCAGGACGGCAGAGATCAGCATGTATACGCAGCCGGAAGCGCGGAGCGTGTGCTTCTTGACAGGCTTGTAAAGGACGGCTACGAATGCATACTCGTGGGAAAAGACGGCGCGGAAAACGGCGAGGTGGCTATCATCGGCTCACCGTCAATTGACACCGATATACATATAGAGGTCGCTCAGAACTACAAAGGCAGGATAATACTGGAAAACGCGAGCCTGGCGAACGTAAAGAACCGGCCTTGTATCGATCTCAGCGAAAACAGCGACGTAACTCTTGTTATATGCGGCGAAAACAAGCTGAATAAAAGCGGCATAAGAGTTCCCGAAAGCGCAAAGCTCACTGTCAAAGGCGACGGTAAGCTCGATATAAAAATTGAGGCGGTTGAATATTTCGCCATAGGAAACGATATTAGGTCACGGCACGGTGATCTTATTTTCGAGCAGTCGGGCATGATAGATATTGGCGTAAGAGGAAAAACCGGTATTTGTATAGGTTCGGGACTGGGAGGAAATATAACGGTAGGTCAGGGAAAAATCGTTTTAAACCTCAGCGGAAATACCGGCGTCGGGATCGGAGCGCTTAATTCAGGCAGCAAGCTCGATATTTACACCTGTGCTATTGACGCAGACATCTCGCTCATGAACGGCGTCGCGATAGGCTCTATGACCGACAGCTCCGATGTATGCATACGGAGATCTTCGGTAAAGCTCAACATCAGAGGCAAAGAACTTGCGGCAATAGGAACGATCAGCGGAGAAAACGCAAAGGCTGATATATCCGACACGATCCTGACGGTCAATATAAGCGGATATCGCTGTACGGGTATAGGCTCGCTCGAAAAAAGCACCGATCTTAAGGTTGAAAACGGAGCGTTCCGAGCTATGGTAAGCGGTGAAACAGCTTTGTCATTCGGGGGATTGAGCGGTGATGTAAAGGCTGCGTTTATAAATGCCGATTCCATGGTCGACCTGAGGTCAAAGGAAAATACACAAAAGTTTATGTCCGCGTATAAGATCGATACTATCGGCGGAAGGACAAAAGTATTTTATAACGGCCACAAGGTTGAACTGAAAATATCAGAATAACAAATAACACATCGGTTAAGCCCGTTTTTGACTCCCTTAAGATAAGCTCAGAACCGCAGGTCAAAGCAACCTGCGGTTTATGCTTTAATAATGATAATAAAACGTCTGTGTGGCTGAACGTCGGTGCAGGTTTTTCGGGTGTTTTGGCGAAGGCTGAAAGAAAATTGTATAAATATTGCAATTATACATTATTTGTGTTACAATTAAAACATAATGCTCTTGCGTATACGCAGATCAGAGATTTGCGACACGCGTATTTTGTATTCGGGAGGAATGCGGATGATAATAAAACGCTTTTGTATAGCTTTGCTTATATGTTTCGCCGTTAGTTTATGCGCGGTGTCTGTTTATGCCGAGGAAGGAGCGGGGTCGTATGTCGTGACTCTTTACAACGAGCGCAGCGGGCTTCCCACGGGAGAAGCAAACGATGTTATCCAGACCTCTGACGGATATATTTGGATAGGCAGCTATGGTGGACTTATCCGATATGACGGCAGTTCCTTCCGCGATTTCAGCCCCATGATAGACTACGCGGCTGTGCGCGCTCTTTATGAGGACTCGGCGGGCAGAATGTGGATAGGCACAAACAACTCGGGCGTGTACGTCATGGACGGAGACCGATTTACCGTGATGGGCTTGCCGTCAGACAACAGCTACTTATGTATACGCGGCTTCGCGGAGGGTGCTGACGGAAGGATATATGTTGCGTCAAACTCGGGAATGGGCGAGATAAACGGTACGGAGCTTGTACCCTACAGCGGCGAACACGTCGGCGGAGAGACGGTCTACTCGGTCGGAGTTGACAGCCGCGGCAGGCTTTGGGGCGCGCTCAACGGCGGCTTATGCGCCGTGGTGAAGGACGGAAAAGCGGAGCGCGTTTTCAGCTCCGACGAGTTCTTTTCCGGAGCGAATATTTACTGTGTGACAGCGGATCGGGACGGAAATATATATCTCGGCACATCGGGAAATATTGCTGCAAAACTCTCCTTTGATTCCGACAGTCTCCAACCCTCGGATATACGAACGGAATATTTCACCACCGACGGAGTAAGTACCCACAATCGCATTTGCACCGACAATAACGGACGGGTCATAGTCTGCGGCAACATAGGACTTTGCGTTATCGACGCGGACGGGACAACCAGATCGTTCGGGGAAACGGAGAAGGCGGCTTCCGTAAACGGCGCGTATGTCGACTATGAAGGGAATATATGGCTCGCCTCCACGGGCTACGGCGTTATAAAATACACGCTCGGCTGTTTCAGCAGCCCCAATATAGCGGCGGGACTCGAGGGCGTTCCGATAAACGCTGTTGTAAAGCAGGACATCTACAGCTATGTGGCGACCGACAGCGGTCTGATCATATTTGACGCCGGCTGGAACAGTATGGAAAACGACCTCACACGGCTGTATGACGGGGTACGCGTACGCTGCTTCACCGCGGACAGCCGCGGCAGGATATGGGTGGCGGCGACCTCCTATGACGCGGCGGTGGCGTGTTATGATCCGAATAACGGAAGCATACAGACATTCAACTCAAGCGACGGGCTTATCAACACCCAAGCCCGCACGCTGCTGGAGCTTTCCGACGGGAGTATGGCAGTCGGCACACAGGGCGGCGTGAGCATTATCAAGGACGGCGAGGTAGTTCGCAGCTACGGCAGCGACCGTCTCGGGGTAAGCACGGCGCTTTGTTTGCTCGAGAGCAGCGAGGGAACTCTGCTTGTCGGAAGCGACGGAAGCGGGATATATGAAATAGACGGAGATGAGGTCATAAACCACGGCTTTGAGGAGGGGCTTTCTGACGGCTCGGTGCTTCGTATCATCGCGGACAGCGACAATGACGGATATTTCGTCAGTGCGGGAAGCAAGCTTTACTATTGGAGCAAGGACGGATACAGACCCCTTTCCAACATAAAAAAGGACTCGGGCAGTATTTTCGATCTGTACGACAGGGACGGAATGCTGTGGATATTACAGAACAACGGCGTTCTGTCATTTGACAAGAAAAAGCTGCTCGAAGGCGAGCTTCTGTCGCCCAAGGGATTTTACACCGTTCAGCACGGACTGTCCGGCTCTCTTAACGCCAACACCTGGAACTGGATCGATACAGAAGGGAATTTGTATATATCCACCAGAAGCGGCATAAGTGTATTTGGGTTTTCCGAAGTTTCTCACATACTTCCGGTCGGTATAATCAGCGAGGTTTCGGTAGACGGCGAGCCGTATATGCGTCCGAAAACACTTTCAATCAATAAAGGCGCTTCAAGAGTGACTATAGATTTTGCCGCGCTCTCCTATACCGACATAACTCAGATAGGCATGGCGTACTGCCTCGAAGGCTTTGATAAGGAGGAAACGGTTATCGTCGGTGAGAAGAGCGGCAGTATAAGCTACACAAACCTTCCCGGAGGAGAATATACCTTTTGCCTGAGGATATTCGACCCTGAAAACCCTGACAGACAGAATATCTGTGATTTCTCCCTTGTAAAAGAGAAAAAGCTTTATGAATATCCCGCGTTCGTAATAGCGGCGGTGCTTGCTGTTGCAGCGGTGGGAGTTGTGGCTGTTCTGCTTATTTCCAGAGCTAAGATCGCAAGCATTCAAAAGCGGCAGAAAGAATACCGCAGTATTATCGAGCAGTCTCTCCAGACCTTTGCACACACGATAGACGCCAAGGATAAATATACAAACGGACATTCCGTTCGTGTGGCGATGTATTCCAGGGAGCTTGCGAGGAGAATGGGCAAAAGCGAAATTGAGCAGGAGAATATCTACTATATAGCCCTGCTTCATGACATAGGAAAGATCGGAATACCCGACAGCATACTCAACAAGCCCGACAGGCTGGACGATAAGGAACGCGGCATTATACAGACTCACCCCACCATCGGAGGAGATATCCTCAGGAACTTCACCGCGCTCGAGGGTATAGCGGAGGGCGCGAAGTACCACCACGAACGGTATGACGGCAAGGGCTACTGCGAACAGCTTGCGGGCGAGGATATCCCGCCCGTAGCGCGCATAATCGGTGTTGCCGATACCTATGACGCAATGAGCAGCGACCGCTGTTATAGGAAGGCTCTGTCGAGCGAGGTGATAATAAAAGAGCTTTCGGGAGGATGCGGCACCCAGTTCGACCCCGAGGTCGTAAGGTATATGCTTGAGATGATAAAAGACGGCACAGTTCCGTATGCATTCGATCCCGAAAACTCGGACAGCAAATAAGGGGTTTTGTCACCTGTAGAACGCAAGGCTGTACACTGCCATCTGCGCCCGAGACAGATATATGCAAAACAAATAGGAGTCCGCGCTTAGCGGACTCCTCTGTTTCGTTATTGCCAGATCACTGTATAATGACTGTCATGAGCGTAAGATTGTCGTGGTTGCTCGGTACACGCTCAATGATCCTCAGCAGCATCAGCTCCGCCCACTGCTGAGCGGTTTCCGATTTCAGAAAATCGATCAAGATCTCCTCGTCTTTAAGGAATTCCCATGCGCCGTCCGAGCATAGAAAGAACGCGTCGCCCGAAAGCAATTTTACATCGCTCTTGTATATCTCAAGCTCATTGCGCTCTGGGTTTCCGAGGGCGCGAAGCAACTGTGACTGATCCTCATCAAAGGCGATCTGTTCTCGGGTTATTTCCTTTGCCTTGTATTTTTTATACGCTACCGAGTGGTCGTTTGTAAAGGCATGAAGCTCGTTATTATGAATGAAATAGACCCGCGAATCACCGACATTGCCCCAAATCGCGTCATCGCCGAAGACCGAGACCAATGCCGCGGTCGTTTTCATAGTTGTATTATTCTGTTTTTGCAGACCTAAAATACGGTTATTTGCCTCAGAAACAATACTCGTCAGCATTTCGTCGGGCCGATTTGAAGCCGACCACAAAGACACGATCGTATCGACCGCTTCGGCTGACGCAACATCGCCGAGACGAAGCCCGCCAAGGCCGTCCGCTACAACAAATATACCGCTTCCGCCTTCAATTCGGTGTCCGGCACAGTCCTCGTTATAATCACGACCGCCGCGGTTTGAGTATGTAAACACATCAAAATTCATTTACTCAACTTCCACCTTCAGAGAGTTTGCCTTGTCGCCGACATAGAGGCTTGTTCCGGGCTGAAGAGTTACCGGCTGGCCGGGATTCAGCTTCTGACCGTTAAACAGGAATGTTCCGTATGTGGAATTAAGATCCGTAATGGTAAACAAGTTTGTAGTGGAATCATAGCTTATTGTACAATGCTGACCGCTTACGCCGGGAGTCTGGTCGCTGTAAACAATAGTGCAGAGGCTTGCGTTTCTGCCGATTGAAACGGGAGCGTTCCCTACAGGGAAAACCTTTCCGTTATGCTGCGGCGACATCGAGCGAATGACTGCTCTTTTCGCCGAGGGAGCGGGCTGTGAGGGAGTGGGAACGGATTGTGCGGCTGCGGAAGCACCTGCCATAGTGGGGATCTGATTGTTAGATCCAGCCTGAACGCCTGCCGTGGCTTTTTTCTTATTGACCATAACGACCGCTATGACAATACCTGCCACAACGACCACCGCGCCTGCTATTATACCTACTATAAGACCTACGTTAGTGCCGCTTTCCATTACGTACGGAATGCTGTTTTTATCAAGGAAGTTTGTAAGCGTTGTGTTGCTTATAGCATAGTATACCATTCCCTGAGAGTCACCGGTTCCGTTAGTGTTAACGCCGAGGACAGCTCCGTTTTCGTTTACCAGAGGACCGCCTGAATTGCCGTGGTTTATAGTAGCGTCATGCTGGATACGGTCAACGCCCTTTGCGTCTGTAACAAATTTTCCTATAGTACCTCTTGTGACAGTAATATCGTCTTTTCCGTGCGCGCTTGCGCTGGTAAATTCATTATCCGCCATGCCGGGATAACCAAGTGCATATACATTATCGGTAGAATCCTTGTATTTTTCCACATCCGTCAGCATAAGCGGCTTACGCTTATCCGTAGGATTGCGGAGCTTAAGAACTGCGAGGTCTACATTATCTGTATCGCCGTAACAATCGACATATGCTACCTCATAATCGTTGTCGTCAAAATAAACACGCATTTCGCAGCTTTGAGCGTAGATATAAACTTTTATACCGTTTACTGTCTTATAATACACAAGCAATTCTTCGCCCATATTGGCGGCTACAAAATCATCCACAACATGATTGTTTGTGACAATATACTGACCCTTTCCGTTGGGATCTCCAACGAAAAAGCCGCTTCCGCTTGAAATCCCGGTGTCACCAATCTCTTGCAGGATACCTAAGCTGCCGTTATTATTGTATACTAATGCTGCTCCTTTTGCAAAAAGTTGCACATATACGACACCGTTTTTCGCGGCAGCAGTGTCCGCAAAAGCAAACGAACCCAAGCCAAGCATACCTGTAACCAAGATCACAGCCGCGCATAACACCGATGTGATCTTATTTAAAAATTTTGATCTCATAGTTTTGTCCTCTCTTAAAGTTAGTCAGAAGCATCTCACGACGACCGCCGTATAATTATCCTGATACTGAACGTTGTGTCCGATAATGGCTTTCTCTATAAAGGAACAACATTCGTTGGCCGTTTCAGCGCAAAACGCGTTCAGAATTTCCTCTTCATTCAAAACCCCTCCTACACCGTCCGAGCAGGCGAAAATTATGTCGCCTTTTTTCAGGTTAAGGGGTTTTACGGAATGATCGACATCGGGAACAGCCGGCATTCCCAAATAATTTGACAGCGCGGGAGCTTCCGGATCCTGCTGTGCGGATTCCTTGTCGAAACTTCCGTCGCGTATGTTTTCAAGATACCGCAGGTGGCAGATGTTATGCTCCGTATTCATGCGAAACAGCCTGCCGCTGCGAAGGAGATACAAATAGCTGTCCCCGACACTGGCAAAGTAAAGCTTTTCGTTCAGAATTATTCCGCATACCAGAGTGCTTCCGCCGTCACTGTCAAGCAGAACGCGAACCTCCTCTGCTGCTCTCAGAACACTTTCATGGAGCTGCTCGGCGATCATTCCGCGTCTGTCCATTGCTTTGAAATTTTCAAGCATACACTGGATCGCTTTTTCGCTCGCAAGCTTTCCGTCCTTCATTCCGCCCATTCCGTCACAAACCAAAAACATCATGCCGAATTTTCTGCACTGCTCTTCGTCAAGCGCGTTTACGAAAGCAAAGGAATCCTCCTGCCGAGCGCGCTTGCCGATCCCCTGAAGATTTGCGACCTCATAATGCAGCACATCCGAAGACTCGGGAGCGGCTGTATGCATAATATTGCTTTTCTTTTTTATTAACGGCATATGTTATACCTGTTCTTGTTCCTGCTTTATGCCGTCCTGCCATGTAAATTTTTCACTGCAGAAGGGAACAAAGAGCAGCTTATATTCTCCGCATTCAATCACATCAAAGCTTTTGACAGCCGTGGGAGTGAAAACAGGATCGTCGTTTACATAAACCGTGTTTGCGCCGTCTCCCGGCAGCATTACAAACGAGTTATGCTTAACATCATAAGCAATACGGGCATGATTTTCACGCGAAATCGACGCGTCGGCTTTCAAGCAGATATCGGACTTTTCGCTTCTGCCGATAGTATTGTTTCTGCCGTAGATCCTGAAATCCTTGCCTTTTTCCGGACCGTCTATGCAAACTAACCAGCCGACAACAGGCTCAAAGGACAGCGTTCTCTGAAACGCGCCTACCGTCTTTCCTATGCCTGCGTCTTCCTTTGGCTTTTGCATCGCCGCGGGAGCTACCGTTGAGCCGACCTCGGAATACTGAGGCTGGGGCGCGCCTACGCCTACGCCTATGCCTACGGTCTTTCCGATGCCGCTGTCCGCGCCGAAGTCGATTCGGACGTTGTTCTGCTGGCAATATGGACACGACGCGTATTGGTCGGTGTCATACAAGTGTCCAAAGCCACATTCCTGTACGTTCATAAATAAAATCCTCCTTGAGAATATTTTTACTTTATTTACAATTGAGTATATTTAAGCGTATCCATATTCAAATCACTGTTCCAACCCATATATAAAAGCATGGCCTTGTAATCGGAAAAAACAGATGATCCCACAAAAATATTTCCGGCCACAGAGTCTTCATAAACTTTAGTGGGAGTTACAGACTGGGCAGTCCAATCGGCGTTGCTGAAGGTCACCTTATACAGAGCGCCCGATTCTGACCATTCGGTAAATATTATCGTATCATTGTACGCCATTAAGTTGGAAACTTCGCTTACAGATAAAATCAGACACACTTTACTTTCGGACGAAGTGGTGAAATCGGCAGATACTCTCACGATAACATTGCTTGTTTTGTCGCTGTTGGTATATGCGGTATACAAATATTTTCCGCTTTCATCAACAGTACATCCGGTATATGTATAGCCGCTGTTCAGATAATATCCGTTGCCTATCTCCTGACTGAAATCTCTTGCGGAAACACAATACAGATGATCCAGACCGTCGGAGCCGACAGCGATATAATACAGCTTATCATTGTATAAAGCAAAATCTATGACATTTGAAACGGTCTGCTCCGCTTTATTTGTACCGCGAACTATTCGGGTGATCTTTTTACTCTTGTTGTCATAAACAAAGTAATAAGCATTTGTAACAATTAAAGTATGAGCGCTATAACTCGACAGTCCGGTCACATTCTGTACTTTATTTGTACTAAGATCTATCTGCTTTGCCTTATACCCGGAGCTGCTGTTACCATCTACGAAAAACAAAAGATTATTTTGCTTGTCATAACTCAGACTGTATATGTAATTGGAGGAGGTATACAGTGTTTTTCCGTCGCTGCTTTTTATATTAGTGTAATCGTCGTCAATGAAGAAATACTTTCCGCCGGCTTCCGTATAATAGCCGTTATTTTTCAGATTCTGCGCCGAGGTCGACTCTATTTTAAAATCGGCCGCAGTACCCGTAACATAGCTTGTCGGTGTTGTCGAACCGCCGCCTGACGGAGTGCTGTTGTTGTTTCCGCCGCCGGACGGGACGCTGTTATTGTTTCCGCTGTTCGGAAAAGAGACCGTTGGATTATTGTTATTATTGCCCGCGCTTGGACTGCTGCTCGTAGTTTTGCTGTTGCTGTCATTTACGGGGATATTGTTTCCGCTGCCGACAGAAACGCCGATAGCAATAGCCGCGCCCACTGCTACCGTACCGATCGCGCTGAAGATACCGACCTTTGCTTTTTTGGACATACCCGATTTAGCGGGCGGCGCGTTATTGACCGGCTGTGAGGGTATGGCTTCCGCATAGTTTACGGACTGTGGCGGAGCGGATACCGTGGTGCCGACAGACTGCGAGGGCATAGGCACAGCGCTGCTGACGGACTGCGAGGGCATGGGTACCGCGCTGCTGACGGACTGTGAGGGCATAGGCACAGCGCTGCTGACAGACTGCGAGGGCATAGGCACAGCGCTGCTGACAGGCTGTGAGGGCGTGGGTACCGCGCTGCTGACAGACTGCGAGGGCATAGGCACCGCCTGCCCGGGATTCTGTGCGTATTGTCCGCCTATAGGCTGACCGAAATTATTAGTCTGTGTATTATACGACGTTCCGCCCATGCTTGAAACGCCGGTTGTCTGTGCAAGCTGCTCCTGGGTGTATACCGTCGGAACAGGCTGGACAGGCTGTGCAGCCGGAGCGGGCTGGGCGTTTTCATTCAACAGCACCTTTTTAAACACTTCCATAGTACGGAAGCGGTCTGAGGGTTGAACCGCCATCGCCGTGAGGATAGCTCCCTCCTGATAATCCGTTATCTGGACTCCCAGACGGCTCGGCGGAATAATTTCGTCCTCCTCGATACGATCTATCGAATCCGGAGGGCGCTTTCCCGTAAGCGCAAAATAGAACGTTGCGCCAAGGCTGTAGATATCGGTATAAGGACCCTGCTTGCCATGGCGGGTATACTGTTCTTTAGGCGCAAATCCGTGCTTAAGGATAACGTCAAGGCTATGGCTCTTGTCGCCGAGGCTATAACGAGCCGCGCCGAAATCGAGAAGCCTTATCTTGTTGTCTTTTGTTATGTAGATATTGTCGGGCGTAACGTCGCGGTGGACAATGCCCTTGCTGTGAACCGCGGCGAGAGCATCCATAACAGGTACGAGGATCCGCCTCGCGTCGTCAAACGGGATCTTTCCGCCCTTTTCCTTTATGTAATCATCGAAGCTGACTCCCTCGATATAATCCATAACGAAATAAGCTGTTCCGTTTTCCTCAAAATAGCTGTGAATGAGTATTATGTTTTCGTTGCCGATAAACTGTGCAAGGGTCTGAGCCTCCTGCAAAAAGCTCTCCTTACCGTAAATATAGCTCTCGGTACGATCGCCCGGATAAGAAATGACATTTGTCATCTCACGATAAGCGAGAGTCTCCGGGAAAAACTCCTTTACCGCGACCGGACCGCCTGTTTTGTGATCCATAGCGCGATAGGTGATTCCGAAGCCGCCCTGGCCAAGCACCTTTTCTATGCTGTACTGTCCCGCAAGCACTGTACCAATCGGCAACGCGAGTGGAAATTCTTCATTAGCTGGCATAATTTCTCTCCCCTTTACAAAATTGGATCCTGCAGTTGCCTTTTGGTAGGAAAATCGTAGTAAGTAAAGAACTGAGTTTTGCACAAATACAAAAAATGACAAAGCAACACACTATATATTATTTTACAACAAAACCGCTGATTTGTCAATACTTAATCTCGGAAATATGTAAAGAAAAGACATTCGGAAAACTGAAAGGTTTTCGACACAATACCGCAATAATTCCCTATCATACATCTGTAGTGACGCTGTCTTAAAATTAAAGAGGCAACAAATAAACGCAAAATAATTTTAATTTCGCTATTGACATTTTTCACAAAATGTGGTATAATCAAGAAAATACACAAAGTGTAGTGCAATGTAACAAGAGCGCAAATGCTTTTATTATAGGTTTAAGCGCAAATAAAACGAAAAGAGTGTGATGATAAATGAAAACACCGGCAGTTGTCGGAGGGATAATAGGCGGAATTGCCGCGGCGGGAGCGGCCGCGTCGTTCATTGGCGCTAAGACCCTGTTCGACCGTGTTATCCCAAGACAGGACGGCGTTAAAGTTGACCTGAATGAAATGG
>JAFLUE010000179.1 GCA_022508945.1 Oscillospiraceae bacterium | reverse complement strand
CGGTGGCTTGGCAAGCGCACCGCGCCAAAGGCGCGATGCGCGGTTTTGAAATTTTAAATTTAAATAAATTCGGGATAGACAACTTTATATACAGCCTGAAATGCTGTGGTGTCCACAGCATTTTTTGTTATTCAAAATGAGTATCATCGGGATTATAGCCTTTTGTGTAGTCCTGCAAAATGGGAGTTTTATAGTACTCCGAAACCTCGGTATACTTTCTTCGGCTCACGATAAACGCAACTATGAATTTGATCAGGACCGTAATCGAAACCGCGTTCCAGAAAACCGCCATAATGATAAATACCACGGCGTCCGAATCAACGGTGGAATTCATCATGTAATCCAGCGACTTTTCAAACGACGAATCAAGCGCCGCTCCGACCGATGTACCCGACCTCAGAAGCTTGTTCAGATCCTTCTGAAACGTTTTGAAATGCGCGTCGGTGATGATCCTGTCGGTATCGTCGCCCGACATATCGTGCCATTCCCAATTTGTTTTCGGTGAATTTTTCGACGCGGAGTAGAAAATCAAAAAATGCTTTTCATCTTTCCAGCGCCCGACATACTCAACATATGCCGCTCTCTCGATATCGGAACAGCTTTGCTGCCAATCCTCGTCGTAGGATGTTACTATGCAGGGGCATATCCCCGTCTGTTCCTCAAATTTCTTAAGCGTTTGTTCGAGCCGGGAGCTATTGTCAATAACGCCGATGTTATCAACGACATGATAGCCCGAACACGGTGCATTGAGCTTTTTCGGCAAAGACACCATGTCCGCAACCAAAAAGATGATCAAAACGCCCATTCCCACAAAAAACAGCGAGAATAAAATCGAAAAGATAAACTCGCCCGTTGAGATAGGCTTCGGTTCTTTTTCGCAGTATACAAACCTTTCCACTCCGCCAAAGCCGCGGTACATAAACCGCCTTGACCCGCGGAAATATGTGCGGGAAATTCTTGGAACGCTGGCTTGAACGCTTCCGCCGCCGCCATGGCGTGAACCGCCGCCATGATGTGAACCGCCGCCGTGCGAGCCGCCTCCTCCGTGTCCGTGTGGCATAAGATCTCCTTTTTGTTTTTATTTTTTCAGATAATATCTGCCGTCTGATGTAACGCCGAGTATTCCCTGGTATACCAGGAATTTATTGAACCGCTTAAAGCCGTTGGGATTGAATACTCCCGCCGTTTTCAGCGTTACAGCGCTTTCTTCGGAGAATGCGCCTGATTCCGTAAGCTTATCGATAATGAGCTTTCTCCTGAGCATAAGTGCGGGAACAGCCATATCTGATCACCTCCTGCAAATGGATTCGCTATTGAAATTAGGAATTGTTCATGTTTCGGAACAATTCCTGATTTCAAATATTCAGCTTGCAACAAAGCCTACTGCTTTCTTTGTCCGAGAAAAAACTTTCCGAAAAAAGTTTAGCGTCTTGCGCCATAGCGGAGAACGCGGTAATTGCGCCCTCAGCTTCCCTTTCAAAGACTTTTTGTATGGCTGTTTATAGTTTTTTTACTTACTCGCACTGTGCAATAGTAATTATGCACTTTCTCGGACAAGCCGCCGCGCACGCTCCGCAGCCGTTGCACTTAGAGTAATCAATAGACGCGTGGTTATCGTTTACCGCAATAGCGCCGTTCGGGCATTTTTTCTCGCAGATCTTGCAGGCAATACAACTGTTCTGGCAAATCGTACGCGCTACCTTTCCGGGATCTTTTGAAGAACAGCGAACCTCAACCGCCTGTGACGCGGGGTGAATTACGATCAGACCGTTCGGACAAGCCTTTACACACTTTCCGCACGCTACACACTTTGAGGGATTTATAACCGCAACGCCGTTTATGATAGAAATAGCGTCATTGTCGCATACCGCCGCGCAGTCGCCGTAACCGTCGCAGCCCGTGCGGCAGTTCTTTTTGCCGTTGTAATAACGCTCGACCGCCTTACAAGAGGGTGTTCCGATAAAGGTATATCTGTCCTCGACCGCGCTTTCACAGCCGTTACAGCGAATAAACGCGACCTCTTTTTCGGTTTCGAGTGCCTCCTGTCCCATTATCTCGGCGATCTTTTTTATCGCCTCAGAGCCGCCGGGCTTGCACTTGTTGTTTGGAGCGCCGTCACTGACTACCGCCTTTGCGTAGTCCGCGCAGCCCGCGTATCCGCAAGCGCCGCAGTTCGCGTTCGGCAAAGCCTCGGTTATCTGAGTAACTCTTTCATCGACCTGAACCGCAAGCACCTTTGAACCGACAACAAGCAGCGCTCCCGCAGCCGCGCCGATAGCCGCGAATATGATAAAAGGAAGAATATAAGTCATAAAAATATCCATCGTGAACCTCCTCAGACCCCGAAAATGCCGTCAACAAGTCCGCCGAAGCCTACAAACGACAGTGAAACTATCGAAGCTGCCACAAGCGTGATCGGCATTCCCGAAAATGCTTTCGGAACAGGGCAGCGCTCGAGTCTGCCGCGTACTCCCGAGAAGATTATCATTGCCACCAAGAAGCCGATTCCTGCGCCGAGAGAGTTTATAATGCTCTCGAGGAAGTTGTAGCCCTCGTCGATGTTGAGAAGCGTTACGCCGAGTACCGCACAGTTTGTGGTGATAAGCGGAAGATACACGCCTAAGCTCTTATAGAGCGCGGGAATGTACTTTCTGAGTACCATTTCGATAAGCTGAACAAACAGCGCAATTATAAGAATAAACAGTATCGTGTTAAGGTACGTAAGTCCCATCGGCACAAGGAACAAATGATACAGCGGGTATGTAACGGCAGTCGCCAGGATCATTACCGCCGTAACCGCCGCGCCCATACCGAGCGAGCCTGAGGTTGTCTTTGAAACGCCGAGGAACGGGCAGATTCCCAAAAACTTTGACAAAACGAAGTTGTCCGTAAGTATTCCCGTGAGGAGAATTATCATCATACTTTTAGCGATTTCCATTATTTATTCTCCTCCTTCTTTGCGGTTTCTTCAAGCTTTTCAGCGGGCATTTCCTCGCTAACGCAGCTTATGCAGGACGCTCTGTTCGGACAAGCCGCACAGCCCGTAGCCTCGGGAGGCTTTCTATTTGCGAGCTTGTTTACCGCGGCAATTACACAGCCAAGTACAAAGAAGCCGCCTGCGGGCAGTACGAACAGCGTCATCGGCTGTGCCGCGTTTTCGGAGATGAACGGAATGTCGATTCCAAACCACGATCCGGAGCCGAAGATCTCACGAATAGACCCCATTACGAGCAGCGCGAGCGTAAATCCAACGCCCATTCCCAAGCCGTCTAAAGCCGAAGCGCCGATGTTGTTTTTGGAAGCAAACATCTCCGCTCTTCCGAGGATAATGCAGTTTACCGTGATAAGCGGCAGAAAGATTCCGAGCGAGTCGTAGATTGCGGGAGCTACCGCTTGTAAGATCAGTCCAACGAGCGTTACAAAGCCCGCGATGACTACGATATAACATGGCAGTCTGACTGCCTTGGGGATAACTTTTTTAAGCGCCGAGATAACCACGTTTGAGCAAAGCAGAACGAACGTAGCCGCAGCACCCATTCCTATGGCGTTTGAAGCCATGGTGGTTATCGCGAGGGTGGGACACATACCGAGCAGCGTTACCAGCGTCGGGTTTTCCTTTATAAGTCCCTTGGTAAATTCCTTCATATAGCTCATTGTGCCTCACCTCCCAGACT
>JAFLUE010000178.1 GCA_022508945.1 Oscillospiraceae bacterium | reverse complement strand
CGTTTGATCTTATATTCTGCCGCAATGTAATGATCTACTTCGACGCGCCGACAAAGCAGGCGCTGGTAAACAGATTTTACGACGTTGTAAAACCGGGCGGGTATTTCTTTATAGGTCATGCGGAAAGCGTGAACAGAGGAGAGACAAAGTTCGATTATATCCAGCCGGCGGTCTACCGTCACCCGGAATAATCTTACCTTGTAAATATTCATAAGCGATTTTCGTAAAATATTAGAGCGAAAAAGCGAGTAATTTTTCGCTATTAAAAAAATAAAGTAGAACAAAACAGCACATACATATTATATTATAATTATATCACAAGCTGGACCGGAGGGATAACTATGGAGAAAATCAAACTTTTAATAGTAGATGACTCCATGCTGTTTATAGAAGTTATGACACGATATCTGAAGCTGGACGATTCGATAGAGATAGTCGGCAAGGCTTCGGACGCTTATTCTGCCCGCGATATGATATTGCAGCACGAGCCCGACGTTATGACGCTCGATCTTGAAATGCCGCGCCTTGACGGTATTGCTTTTCTTCAGAAGCTCCTGCCGCAGTATTATATCCCGAGTATCATCGTTTCGGGCTCAGATGCCCGCAAAAAAGACGGATTAAAAGCGGGTGCGGTGGAGTTTCTCTTAAAGCCGACCTCGCGCGTTAGCAATGATATGGCACTGTTCGGTGCTGAGCTGTGCAGGTTAGTTCGCAAGGCGTACAGATCAAATCACCCGAATTCAAAAATAGACCCGAACAAAGTTCCCGCGGCGATACAGAGTATTTTACAGGTATCGTCCAAAAACGCGCCGCAGGCTCCTAAGCCGCCGGCGCAGACAGCACAACCGGCACAGCCTGTGAAGCCGCAGACCGCAACACAGTCCAGTGCTTCTATCCAGAACGCGGCACAGATAGCGGCTCAGGCGGCAGCTCAGACTGCTGCGGTATCGGCTGCGGCACACGCTTCTCAGCCTGTGTCCGAGCCGAAGCCAAATCCCGCGCCGCCGTCGGGAAAGCGCGCCAAGCTGAAAAAATCGGAAGCTATCATAGCGCTCGGCGCTTCTACGGGAGGCACCGAGGCTCTCGAAAACGTCGTTAAATATTTCCCCGCGGATACGCCGCCGGTAATTATCGTTCAGCATATGCCAGCGGGATTTACAAAGCTCTATTCCGAGCGGCTCAACCGCTCGTGTAAAATGCGCGTAAAGGAAGCGCAGGACGGCGACAGGCTCGAACGCGGGCTTATCATAGTAGGCGCGGGTGATTTTCATCTGAGACTGTGTAGAGACGGCCGCGGGTGGTATGTATCGTCAAAGCCCGGCGAAAAGGTATCGGGGCATTGTCCGTCGGTAGATGTAATGTTCAACTCCGTAGCAGACACCGCCGGACCTCTAGCGATAGGTGCGATACTTACCGGAATGGGACGCGACGGAGCTGACGGTCTGCTTCGTATGCGACAGGCAGGCGCATTTACCGTAGGTCAGGATAAAGCAACCTGCGTAGTTTACGGAATGCCTATGGAAGCGTATAACTGCGGCGCGGTAGAAGTCCAGGCGCCGTTGGATAAAATCGCCGAGATCATACTTAATCAGTTATACTAAATTAATCGGGGGAAACTTTCTTCAGAAAGTTTCCCCCGAACCCCTTTCAAAGACTTTTTCTTACTTCATCTTGTGATAAAATGAAATTTTACTTTCAACATTAAACATACTTTTGTTAATTAACTATCTTCTTTATCAGGCTTTCAACACAAAACCGAAAAATTAAACTTATTAACAAAGAAAAAAGCAACGTAACAATGCGGTTTTCCAACATATTCAACAGAGTTTTCCACAAAATCCATGAGATTTTACCGTTTTTTGTTGAAAACCTTACTATTTTTCTCCGATTTCGTGATAAAATAAAAAGTTTTCAACATAATAGTTACCGAGCAAAAGAAAATTAACAGTTTTATGCCGTTTTCAAAATATTATAAATTGGATAATTTTCATTTTAATTTAAATTTCTAAAGTTCAGATCGTAAAAATCCAAAATTTTTCCGTAAAAATATGCCGATTTAATAGCATTTTTTCACATTTTCAACATAGTTTTCAACAATATTTATTACTCTACCGTTTGTAATATAATTTTTGTGTTTTTCAACAAAGCTGTGTTTAAATTTTCGTAAAATAAAGAAGATAAGAGGAAGTTTTTGGAAAGGGTTTTTCAAAACCCTTTTTTCAAAAAGGTTTTCCCCAATAAAACAAAAAATTGTTGAAAATTCACAGTTTATTATAGATTTTACGTTGTTATTTCTGTTTTAAAAAACTTGAAAAATTTTAAAATTTATGGTATAATTATATAAAGTATTTGTTAAAAAGTCTCACGTAACTTTTTGCTTTATGGAATGGTGAAAAAAATGGATTCTATGACTTCTCTGTCGGATATTTATAAATGCGTAGTCGAAAACTGCGTAAAAGAATACGATCTCTCGGACACGGCGAGAACTTATTGGCTGGACTCGCTGGAGCCTGTTAAAATGGAAGGGAACACGTTCGTTCTGGCAACGGACCTGGATTTCAAGCGCGATACTATAATCTCCCTTTATCTTTCCAATATTGAGGAGCAGCTCAAAAATATATTGGGTGTTGCTATGAAAGCTGAAATAATCGTGGACAGCAGTATCTCGGCAAACAAGCCTATCGACAAGCCCGTTAATATTGAGTCTGCCAATGCGTCCGACGCTATCAATAATAAGATAGAAAGCTATACATTCGATAATTTTATCGTTGGTCCGTCAAATAATCTGGCGTTCGTCGCGGCTAAGGCGGTAGCGAAAAAACAGCACGACAAGTTCAATCCGCTGTTTATTTACGGTGAATCGGGGCTCGGTAAAACACATCTGCTGTCCGCTATACAGAACGAGATGCGGAACAATTTTCCCGGTATAAATATCATTTATACCACCACCAATGATTTCACAAACGAATTTCTTCACGCTATCTCGGCAAACAATGTCGAGGAGCTTGATGAAAAATACAGAAGCGCCGACGCTCTGTTTATCGACGATATTCAATTTATCGCGGGCAGAGATAGGACTGAGGAAAAGTTTTTCGATATCTTCAATGAGCTGTATATTCAGAACAAGGTGATAGTACTTACATCCGACCGTCCCGCGAAAGAAATAAAGTCTATATCCGACAGACTTCAGACGCGTTTTTCAAGCGGCCTTATCGCTGATATCAAAGCGCCCGAATATGAAACAAGACTCGCGATAATACAAAGAAAAGCTGAGCTTCTGAATTTCAATATAAGCGACGAGGTTGTGGATTATATCGCGACAAAGATAAAATCCAACATCAGACATATCGAGGGTGCGGTTAATAAGCTCAATTTGCTATATACGGTATCGCAGATGAAGCCAACTATCGCAGTAGCTCAAAATGTTATAAAAGAAATAGTTACAGATCACCAGCCTATACCCGTAACCATTGATAAGATAATAAATGAAGTAGGCAAGATATATAACATAGATCCGGACGAGATGAGATCGCAGCGGCGTACCGCGAATATCTCACAGGCACGTAAGGTCGCGATATATGTTATCCAGGACGTTACGGGTCTTCCCTACGAAACGATAGGTCAGGAATTCAACGGCCGCGATCACTCTACCGTCGTGTACGCGATAAAGTCGGTAAAAGAGGAAATGG
>JAFLUE010000177.1 GCA_022508945.1 Oscillospiraceae bacterium | reverse complement strand
CGTCGATTTGATAGCGCAGCGTGCCGAAGGCACGCTGCGCGGTTTTGAAATTTCTTTTTAAATCAATCCGCTTGAAACAACGTTATTTAAATAATCCGCCAAAACAACGTTGAATTTAACGCGGTTTATTTTTTCTTTTTTGAGAGGAGAACGGAAAGAATGACTACGCCGCTTATCAAAGAGGCTGCCGCGACGGCTATAGCTATCCACGCCGCAAGGGGAAGTCCCGAATCGCTGTCGCTTGATTCGGCGGAGGTCGAGCTGTCATTGCCCGACAAGCTGTTCGCGGTCTCCTCCGAAGACGTATTGTTCGACGAAGCCGTGCCTACCGAAGAGCTTCCGCCCGAGCTTGACGAAGCTTCGGAGCTGTTGTTTTCGGAAAGGGAAGAGCTTTCTTCCGAATTTGCGGTTGAGTCTTCGCTGTTCGTATTGGCTGTGGAATTTTCATTATCCGCGCCCGTCGAGGACGAACTTCCTCCGCCTGACGAGGATGATCCCGTGTCGGAGAGCTTAGCGATCTTTCTTTGCTCCTTTGATCCGCATACAGAGCAGGTCCGCTCCTCCGTACCCTCTTTTTCGGCGGTGGGCTTTACGGTCACTTTATATTCTCCATAGCTGTGACCTGTAGCAGCTATGTTCTTGGTCATTACATTATTGCAGACGGAGCATTTGAGCGTCTCGACTCCCGAAGCGGTACAGGTAGCCGCTTTTGTCACCGTGGAGGTATAATTGTGATCGATTTTCGGAATGACCGTAATATCCTTTGTTTCCCCACAGTTTTTACAGTGATGCGACTTTGAACCCTCGGATACGCAGGTTGCAGCTTTATCGATTGTCCACTCGGCGGAGTAGGAGTGATCTGTTTTTGCGATAGGCTCGGTGTAGCTGTCCTTACATGAGGAGCAGGTATATGTCCTTATGCCCTCGTCCGTACAGGTCGCCGCTTTTGTGACTTTGCTGCTGTATTTATGCTCGATCTCAAAGAAGTTTACGGTATAGCTGATGGGAGCGGAAGCTCCGCCTTTTGTGACGCCGTTTATTGTAACGGAAACGCTGTCGTTTACGGGGAACATACCTACGTTGAAAATTATACACTTTCGCATACCGTAGCCGCTGTTTTCAACGGTGAGATATTCCGAATAGCTTCTCGAGCTTTGGTCCAGGTGCCACGATCTGCCCAGCTTTGAGGATGTAATATCAACAGTTACCTCCGACAAAGACGGGGTATCGTAATCGTTTCCCAATGACACGGAAAACGCGTAGTCGGACGAGTAGCTTGAATACAGCTCTATGGGCATATTGGCGGGAGGCCACGCGACATAATCTCCCACAAACGCTTCCTGTCTTGAGGTGTCAAACGCGTAGAGCGCGGTGTACCTTCCCGCATAACCAAGTCCGGTATACTTCATCGCGGGATTCAGTATCCACCGTCTGTGTCCGACTCTGTCTATATTTGAGGAATCCGAGTCCTCCATATATCCTTTGATGACCGAATGAGCGATGTTTGTATAACCCATGCCGATGTTTGAACTGCTTGCGCCGGTATATCCCAAATCGTAAAGCTCGTCCGACATTCCTTCGGGCTTTGAGGGCGAATGTGACAGACGACCGTTTGCCGCGTTGACAAGAGAGGCTGCCTGTGTATATTCGTTATATTGCGGATCTAATTCAACATCTGACGGAAGACCCGCTATGTATCTGCAAAAGTTTATGGCGTTAAGTCCGTTCTGCCTGTCATGGGAAGATATATTTCCCATAGCGTAAGGCGCGGAGAGGGAAAAATCTTCCGTATATGTCACGCTCTCGCTCAGGTTGATATTATACTCTCTGTACTTTGCGCGGATCTCATCCTGCGTTGGAAGGTTCAGCGTATATCCCGACGCGGCGTAGCTGTTTACGACCAAAGAGCCGCTTTCGGGAAGCAGGCTCACCCCGCACATCACTGCCGCAAACACGCAAAGACATATTATAAATCGTTTTATCATCATCCACTCTCCCGTAAATTATATATCGACCGTTTTTTTGAACGGTTTATGACCGCCGGTTGTCCTTTTTTACAAAAAGCGTTTTTGCTTTTTATCACTATGTAGTATACCACATCTCCTCGGAAAAAGCAATACCAAAATACAAAAAACCTTGACAAACTCATACAAACATGATATAATACAATTGTTATATAACGATTGTAATAAAAAGAGGTGAAAAAAATGCCGCCAAAGGCAAGGATAACAAAAGAAATGGTTATAGAAGCGGGCTTTGACATAGTGCGAGGCGAAGGGCAGGAAAGCCTGAACGTCCGCAGGATAGCCGCCGAGCTTCAATGCTCCACACAGCCGGTGATGTATCACTATAAGACAGTGGACGAGCTGAAATCCGATATTTACTCCCTCGCGGACGGCTTTCACACAGAATACATCATGAAGGACTGTGGAAACGCCGAGAACCCCATGCTTTCCATAGGTCTTAATTATATACGGTTTGCGGAAAAGGAAAAATATTTGTTTAGGTTTTTGTTTCAATCCGACAAATTCCGTAATATCAGCTTAACGGAAATGGTTAATGGCGAGGATACGGCTTTTCTGATACAACAGCTCGCAAAGCAGACGGGACTTTTGCCAAAGCAGGCGAGGACGGTATTTGAAACGCTGTTTATCTGCGTTCACGGATACGCGGGGCTTCTCGCCAACAATTCTATGGAATATAACGAAAAACACTGTGCCGAAATGCTTGAAAACATCTTTATGAGTACCGTCGGCTTTATGATGAGAGGAGAAGAAAAATGAAAAAGCTGTTTGAAAAGAATGAGGTAATGTTCGCGGTTGTGCTGATAATCATTTATGTTGTCGGCTCAAGCGTTATACTGAATATTTCCGACGACGAGCTTGTGCAGAATATTGCTGCTGCCGCGTTCAATGCCGTGATGACGGTATTCCTGCTTGTTTTCATCAGGAAAAACGCTCTCATGAAGCACATAGGGCTTTGCCGCTCGGAGGTCAGCGCGGCAAGAATGTGGTTTTATATTCCGCTTGTTATATGCGCGGCAGGGTCGTTGTGCTTCGGGATAGGTTTGGAGATGTCTCCGACCGCGACCGTTTTTCGCACCGTAAAAATGTTGTTTGTGGGCTTTCTCGAAGAAGTCATATTCAGAGGCTTTTTGTTTAAAGGCATCTCCAAGAGCAATGTAACCCGAGCGATCGTCATTTCCTCTGTCACCTTCGGCGTTGGGCATATCGTAAATCTCTTTAACGGCTATGATCTGTTTTACAACATCATGCAGATCATCTTTGCTGTTGCCGTAGGATTTCTGCTTGTGTTTATTTTCCACAGAACAGGCAGTCTGATAGCTTGTATAGGCTTTCACTCGCTAAATAACTGTGTGACAGGCTTCACCACAGCGGAATATCTGATAAAAGCCCTCGGCAGTGAAGAGACAGCCAGCATTGTTTTGGTCGGCGTCAAAATAGTTGTGATCGTGATCTATATGCTTTATGTTATAAAGCTACCCAAAAGACAGCCTACCGCAGATACTACACGAGTTCATTAACAAAATCGTGGTTCACGCTCCCGACAGAAGTTCGGTGCAGCGCGTAGTGCAGATCGACATTCACTACAATTTTATTGGCACTATTGGATAAATACAAGTAGGCACACATTTGATGAAAACTCCCGAAGCCGCATTACAACGCGCTTCGGGAGAAAAGATGTTGATGTAT
>JAFLUE010000176.1 GCA_022508945.1 Oscillospiraceae bacterium | reverse complement strand
CGCACGACACATAGCGTCGGAGGCTATTGCTCTATCCAGCTGAGCTACGGGCGCGAATAACAGTTGACAGTTGACAGTATAAAGCAAACAGTATTTTCGCTCAAAACGCGCTTTAGACTTTCCAAACACAATTTGAATTCACTTTTACTGTTTACCGTGTACTGTCCGCTGTACACTGATTTGGTGATCCACCCGGGACTCGAACCCGGGACACCCTGATTAAAAGCCAGGTGCTCTACCGACTGAGCTAGTGGACCATGCAACTTAATCATTATATCAGAACAAAATATGTTTGTCAATAGATTTTATAAAAAAAATTAAATTTTCGCAATTTTTTTCAGATATATATTGAAATGAGGATTAAAAAGTGATATAATCAACATATATGTACAAATTTTCCGAGGGGGAAGTTCATTTGGAAATTTGTGTTGGAGACGTGCTTCAGATGAAAAAAAATCACGTCTGCGGAAGCAATACTATGAAGGTCCTGCGCGTTGGCGCGGATTTTCGGCTCGAGTGCGAAAAATGCGGTCATGTTTTTATGATCGCGCGCTCGAAGTGTGAGAAAAATATAAGAGCCGTTGTTCGCGGCGAAAGGTAATCGGAGAGGTATATGCAGGAAAAGTTAGATATGATAATATCGCGCTATGACGAGATAAGCGCAAAGCTATCCGACCCGAAGGTCGTCGCCGACAATAAGCTTTATACGGAGCTTATGCGCGAGTATAAAAACCTTACTCCGCTTATTGAGGTATGGCAGAAATATCAAAAAGCCGTAAAAAACCGTGAAAGCGCATTGTCGGAAATTTCCGAAGCCGGAGGCGATGAGGAGCTTCGCGAGCTTGCTCAGAGCGAGTATGAGGAAAACAAGGCTCTCGCGGAAGAGCTTAGTGAGGAGCTGAAGATAATGCTCCTGCCGCGCGACCCGGACGATGACAAAAGCGTTATAGTAGAGATCCGCGCCGGCGCAGGCGGAGAGGAAGCCGCGCTTTTCGCGAATTCAATGTTCAGAATGTACTCGATGTACGCGGCGAGACAGGGCTGGAAAATCGAGATATTGGGCGGAAATCCGACAGAACTCGGCGGATATAAGGAGATCTCTTTCGGCGTCGAGGGCGAGGGAGTTTACGCGAAGCTGAAGTTTGAAAGCGGAGTACACCGCGTCCAGCGCGTTCCCGAAACGGAAAGCCAGGGGCGTATACAGACATCTACCGTGACGGTCGCTGTTTTGCCTGAGGTCGAGGAGGTCGATGTAAACATAAACCCCGCCGACCTTACGATACAGACCTATCGCGCGAGCGGCGCGGGCGGTCAGCATATAAACAAGACCGAATCCGCTGTAAGAATAATCCACAACCCCACGGGAACAGTCGTAGAGTGTCAGGAAGAACGCTCGCAGATGAAAAACAAGGAAAAGGCGTTTAAAATGCTGTACAGCAGATTATATGAAGAACAACGTTCGGCGCGCGACAGCGCTATAGCCGAAGAACGCCGTGTTCAGGTCGGAACAGGCGACCGCTCCGAGCGTATACGTACCTACAATTTCCCGCAATCGCGCGTAACCGACCACAGAATAGGGCTTACGATATACAAGCTCGACGAGATGATGGACGGCGGATGCGACGAAATATTTGACGCGCTTCGCCTTGCGGAGAAAACGGCGATGCTTGCGAAGAACGGAGATTAATCTCCAAATATCAACGTAATATTCAAGCGCGAAATTTCAAAAATCAAGCGGCGCGTTTGAGCGCTGCTCGAACGTGACGCTTGGATAGCGCAACCGACGAAGGAGGTTGCGCGGTTTTGAAATTTCTATTTAAATAAACAGCCAAAAACAACGTAATTGTCGAGAGGGTGAAATAATGCTCACGAAAATTGAACCGTTCTGCGGGGAAAGCGCCGAAAAAGCCGCCGAGATCCTGAAAAACGGCGGGATCGTCGCGATACCTACGGAAACGGTTTACGGGCTTGCGGCAAACGCTCTTGATGAAAACGCGGTAAGGAGCATTTTCGCCGCCAAGGGCAGACCACAGGACAACCCTCTTATCGTTCATATAAGCAGTTTTGAGATGATAAAACCGCTTGTCGCGGAAATACCCGAGCTTGCAAAAAGGCTTTCGGAGAGGTTTTGGGCGGGACCGCTCACGATGATCTTCAATAAAACAAGCGTTGTTCCGGATGTAACAAGCGGCGGGCTTGGTACTGTTGCCGTAAGAATGCCTGCGAATGAAGCGGCGAGGGCTGTTATCGAAAAATGCGGATTTCCGCTTGCCGCGCCCTCGGCGAATATCTCGGGAAAACCAAGCCCTACCTCCGCTAAGCACGTTTTTGAGGACATGAACGGAAAAATACCGCTTATTATAGACGGCGGAGAGTGCGATGTGGGAGTAGAAAGCACAGTCATTTCCTTTAACGAAAATAAGATACACATTTTGCGCCCGGGTGGGATTACCGCGGAAATGCTTTCGGAGTTTGCCGATGTGGAGATCGATAAGGCGGTTGAAGCTGCTCCTGACCCGAATGAGCGTGTTATTTCCCCGGGAATGAAATACAGCCACTATTCTCCGAGGGCAAATGTTTTTGTAGTAAACACAAACGGGGAAGCGTTCATAAAATTCCGTGAAAGCAGAAAGGACGAAAACGCGTGGTTTTTGTCGCGGGGCGATTACGGAAGCGGCTTTGTGAATTTCGGGGAAACAGCCGAAATTCAAGCGCAGAGGCTGTTTAAGCTTTTGAGAGAAGCCGATGAAAACTCGGTTGAAACGGTTTATGTGGAAACACCCGACAAAAGCGGCGTGGGGCTTGCTGTATACAACAGGCTTATACGCGCGGCGGGATTTAAGGTGGTTGACGAATAAAATGTTGGATCTGCCGAATATTAGTATTACGGGGCTTACGGGAATGAGCGGCGCGGGAAAATCAACAGCGGCGAGGATATTTGCAAGCCGCGGATTTACTGTCATCGACTGTGATATTATCGCTCGTAAAACCGCGAATGACCCGTGCTTTTTAAAAGAGCTTTCTCAAAGGTTCGAGGAAAATCTGCTTTGTGAAGACGGAACGCTCGATAGGAAAAAAACCGCAGAGGTCATTTTTTCGGACAAAGAAAAAAACGCGAAATATTTTAGTGTGATTTTCCCATATATCTCGTATGAAATTATGGAAATTATACACACCGCAGAAGGCGAGCTGCTGCTTGACGCGCCGACGCTTTTCGAGGCGAAAATGGATATGATCTGCAAAAATATCGTAAGCGTAATTGCAAGCGAGGAGATCTGTGCAAAAAGAATATCGCTTCGCGACAATATCTCCGAGGCTCAGGCAAGAGCAAGGCTCTCTGCTCAGCACAACGCATATTTTTTCAGGCATAATTCTGATTTTATAATAGAAAACAATTCGGAAAACAATTGGGACGAGTTGTCGTCTGAAATTGACAAAATAATTAAAGCAATAAGGATCGGGTGATAATATCGTTTACAGGAATAAAAATTTCGGAAAAAAGAAGAGAGCAAACAGACCGCTGAGAGTTGTATTGGCTGTTGTAATTATAGCGGCGCTTTTAGCGGGCGGCTTCTGGGGATATAATAAGTTCCTGATTGAAACGCATCCTTTAAAGTATTCTTCATATGTGGAAAAATACGCGAAAGAAAACAATATCAGCAAGTATCTGGTTTACGCGGTAATAAAAACCGAGAGCGGCTTTCGCACGGACGCGCGCTCAAATGTCGGA
>JAFLUE010000175.1 GCA_022508945.1 Oscillospiraceae bacterium | reverse complement strand
CCCCCCCCCCCCCCCCCCCCCCCCCCCCCCCCCCCCCCCCCCCCCCCCCCCCCAATAAACTTAGTAATCCGCTACATCAAGCCAAGTCAAGAGCAACTCACGTTCTTCGGGGCGCTTGAATTTAAGCTGTGCCGCGGCAATTATCGGTATCCACTCCTGAACGCTCTTTCTGTCAGCTCCTGCCTTTTCACAGTAAATTTTAAGATATCTCTCCGCGGACTCGGTCTTATGCTTCAGACAAAACCCGACATACGTTCTTGCCGCGTCCGCCAATGCGTTTCCTTGCTTTGCCTTAAGCCAGTCCACAACAAACGTTCCTTCGTCGCCAACTATGATGTTTTCGGGCAAAAACTCTCCGTGGCAAAGGGTTGTCTGCTCCTGAAAAGCGGAAAGCTTCGACAAAAGCTCGTATTTCTTTACGTCATCGATCATATCCAATCCCTCGATAGAGCGCTTGAGATAATCCTTCTGACGGCTGAGCTTTGGCGAACGAAGCGCGTTCATTTCCACCTGAAGATCAGCCATCAGCGAAAGATATTCGTCGCGTTTGTCGGGGTTTTCGCGCATCAGCGCCTCAAGCGTTTTTCCCTTCTTAAAGGAACAGATTATCGCCCACTTTCCGTCGATCTTTCTTGTTTCGATAAGCTCGGGAATTTTCTCATAACCGGTCTCCTCAACTCTCGAATAAGTCAGCGCCTCGTAGAACACCACGCTTTTCGGCTCGTCGGGTTCTTTGAAAACCTTAACGCATTTATCTCCGCATTCGTAAACCTGTACCTTGGAGCTTTCACAAATAAGCTTCTTTAGATCCTTTGCTTCCATTTTTCCAATAACCTCCTATATATCTACCTCGCCGGTATACAGACCCTTTACCGTAATTGACAGATATTTGAAATCATTCATAAGGTCGATAATTTCTTCGCTGCTGCCCATTATTCTCACCACGGGTCTTAAAACGTTGTCATTGTGTTTTAAAACAACGCCGTGTCTGCGGTCGGAAAGCTCTACCATTGTCCCTATGGGATATGGATTGAACGCTCTCAAAAATGCCTTTGTGACGTTCAGATCGAAATGTGTTCCGCTTCCGCCAAGCATATATTCTTCGGTTTCAGGCACCGACCACGGAACTCTGTACGGTCTGTTTGAAGTCAGCGCATCAAACACGTCGCATACCGTAAGTATCCTCGCGATAAGCGGTATTTCCTCTCCCGCGATCCTCATAGGATAACCCGTGCCGTCGAATTTCTCCTGATGAAACAACACGCCGTTCAGGATATTATCGCTGTAGTCGCCGCTTGCCTTTAAGATATTATACCCGATAAGCGGGTGTTTTTTTATCTCCGCAAACTCCGCGTCGGTAAGCTTTCCGGGCTTTATTATGATATCATGGTCGATGTTGGATTTTCCTATGTCGTGGAGAAGTCCGGAAACTACCGTTTCCTTTACCGCCTCCTGCGGAAGCTTCAATTCCGCGCAGACGCTCGCCGCCATCATCGCCACTCTCAGACAGTGTTTATATGTATAATCATCATAGTTTTGCAGAGCGATCATATGATTTGCGAGAAAATCCGAATTTTCCGCAAAGTCCGCAACTATGCTGTCGGCAATATTATCGACCTTTTCAACTGCCGTTTTTGAAAGCTCTTTTATTTCCTCGTTGCATTCAAAAATATCGTTTAAGTCGGACAGCGCGCGGCTGATGTTCTCGCTAATCTTCGGTTTTTCATAACCTACGGCTGTAGAAGCGTTCTTATAATCATCCGAAATTTTTCCGCCGCCCTCGATTTTTACCTGCTTTATGCCCTTTTCCTTAAGCATATCGATCATTACCGAGGACAGAAAAATTCCCTTTTGGAAAATTACCTCCAATTTCGTCGCGTCGGTTGAGCTTACGTCGTCCGCAAGCTGCATACCCTCGCGCAATTTATCAACAGGCACAATAAGCATAAAAATCTCCTTAAACTCCGCGCTTAAATTTAATTGAAAACCGCCCTAAAGCAAAACCGCGATAGTATCACGTTAGAAATCACGAAAGAGGCGATGGATAAATTCCCCTTTTCACATATTCCGAAAGTACTTCCTTCGCTCTGACCGTATCGCTTTCATATGTTATGCCAAACCAGCGGCTATTTGTAAGAATATCAAGAACCTTATATGTCTTTTCCTTTATCTCCTCGTTTACTACATCCGCTATAGTAAGCTCAGCCTTTGTCTCGTCGGGAGAAAGTCCGTTCAGAAACTCACAAAGCCGCTTTTCCAGAATTCCCATAAAGTCGGGCATAAATCCCCACATACTCATAGAAACCAGATCGTCGCCGCTCAGGATCCTGTCGTTCCCTTTGTATGTACCGCGGATAATTCCGTCCGCTCCGCGCGAGATCTGCTTTGTTTCCTCTACGGATGTAAGACATCTGTCGCTGTCGATCTTGCAGACGCCTCTGTTTACACATCCGTTGTCGGAAAGAGTGTTTTTCAGCAGGAAATCAACCGAGCAGGCATTCGTCTTCGGATTTTTCAGAAACTCCGAGATCACGTCAAATGCCTCCGCGCCGTAAAAATCGTCGGCGTTTATTACCGCGAAATTTCCGTCAAGCGCGTCCTTACAGCACCACAGCGCCTGGGCTGTTCCCCACGGCTTTTCTCTCGCGGCGAACTCCCCGCTTCTTACGGGAAGAAGATCCGCGGACTGATAAACATAATCCGTTTTTATAAGCCTCTCAACGCGGCTTCCTATCGTGTTTTTAAAAAGCTCTTCTATTTCGCGTCTGATTATAAAAAGAACTCTTGTAAATCCCGACCTTATAGCGTCGTGAACGGAATAATCCATAATAAGCTCTCCGTTCGGACCGAGCGGTTCGAGCTGTTTTATTCTGTTGTCATCTCCGAACCTGCTGCCCATTCCCGCCGCTAAAACAACAAGTGTAAGGTCTTTCATACTTTATCTCCATTATTATATGTTTTATTGTTTTTATATTATTGCAGGCAATTATTTCAAGCTATCAATAGATTCAAGTATCTTCTTCATCTTCTCCTCGGCTTTGGCAAGCTTAGCGCGCTCGTTCTCTATCTGCTGTGCGGGAGCTTTCGACAAAAAGCCCTGATTGTTCAGCTTGCCCGAAAGGAAGTCGATATCCTTTTGCGCCGCCTTGCGTTCCTTTTCGAGACGCGCCAGCTCTTTTTCCTTATCGACAAGCTCACCCATAGGAATGAAAACTCTCGCGGAGTCGGTAACGACTGTCACCATACCTTCGGTACTCTCCGCTTTTTCCGTAACCGTAAACTCGCCCGCGCCCGCCAACTTCTCAAAGAACGGCTGCGCGTTTTTGAAGATATCGCCGAACTGAGTTTCAACGATCTCGGTGACTTTCTTTGACGGCGGTACGTTCATCTCGTTTCGCTGAACGCGTATCGCTCTGATAACGTCGATGACTTTTGAAAACTCCTCCTTCTCCTTAGTGAAGTTGAGCTTTTCGTCGTATTCGCACCACTTCGTCATCATAATGCTCTCATGTTCGCCGTGCGGCAGCGACTGCCATATCTCCTCTGTAACAAACGGAACGAACGGGTGAAGTGTCTTCAAGATACCCGCCATAATGAACACGAGAACGTTCTGTGCCGCGAGCGCCGTTTCGCCGCCCGCCTGTATACGCGGCTTTGTAAGCTCGATATACCAATCGCAGAAGATATCCCACGTAAAATCGTAAACGTTCTGCACCGCAACGCCAAGCTC
>JAFLUE010000174.1 GCA_022508945.1 Oscillospiraceae bacterium | reverse complement strand
ACATTGAACACCTGTCTGAACAGCTTCGCACCATACGCGACTTTAACCTCGGCTCGCGCGAGGACATCTACTCCAAAGCCGATGAACTGCAAGCTGCTGTCCGGGAAAAGAAACAACAGGGCGAGGTGTTCTCTTATGAACAGGAGCAGCTACGGCGCGTAAATGAGCTGATAAAGGTGTATGAGAAGATTGTTGAGGGGAACTACATAGACAACCTTATAAAAGCGCAACAGGGGCAGACGAGGGGTGTTCATAAGCATAGATAATCATTAACATAAGCAACACAACAACTTGCTCCCCTAACGGTCAAGGGGAGCATTTGCTTTTATATGACGGTCAAAGCCGAATTATATCAAGCCCCTGTTCCCTTGCATATCTGACGGTATATGCTGTTCCTCCGCGCCGCTCCCGAAGATAGCATATAAGGTACGCGCTGTTGTCAACGAGGTGGCGGTTGCGCGCCAACATACAGTCGTTGGTGTATTGCGGTGATAAAATCCTCACCTTGTCGGCTCTTTCAAGGATTTCATAGTACCTCTGCCGTTGATCGGCGCTCCATTTCATTGTCTGCTGATCGGGAGGGCAAGGCAGAACAAGAACAAGTCTGATGTGAGGGTAGTCCTCTTTAAGCTGCAACACCGTTTCCTCGGCAAGTATATCGAAGCCCCATGCCCCGCCCGCTCCGAAGAACACCACTCCGCGCTCGATCAAGCTAACGATTTCTTTTTTCAGCTTTGCCCTCAATTCCTCACAATCCTGTGGCAGTCTGCGGTGTCCTGAAAAGCAAGCTACCTTTGATTTGTCTATCATAAATTACCCCATCTCGTACATTCTAATTGTAATTATAGGACAAATAGTCCTAATTGTCAATAGGACATATTGTACTGCATTATAATAAATATGGGGTGAGCAGTATGACATTAAGATTAAAGGATATGCGTGAAGATAACGATCTTACACAAGCGCAAGTGGCTAAAATATTGATGTGCGATCAATCGCTTTACTCAAAATATGAGCGAGGCGAAAGAGAAATTCCTTTGAGATTATTGATAATCCTTGTGGAATATTACAATGTGAGCCTTGATTACATTGTCGGCAGAACGAACAAAAAACGGCTTTGAAATGAATTCAGAGCCGTTTTTGTTATGCGGTGTTATAATTTGACATATTATTTTCGATATGGTATAATATAAAAAAGTATTACAGGAGGTCACTATGCTTCAGACAATAAATATCTCGCCCGACAAAAGGCTCTGCGATATCTCACCCGCGCTTTACGGTATCTTTTTCGAGGATATAAGCCGCGCGGGCGACGGCGGACTTTACGCCGAAATGCTGATAAACCGCGCCTTTGACGACGGAGTTACTCCCGAAGGCTGTACATATAACGCCGACTGCAAGACCATAACCTCGCCCACGGGCTGGATAAGCGGCTTTAATTGCTCCGAAACGGAGGGGATCCACGGTTGGACTGCATCAGGCGGTGCGCAAATGACACTTACCGATAAGGACACGCTTAACAAAGCCAGAAAACGGGCGCTGAATGTCCGTTTTAACGGCGGCAATATCGTTAATCACGGGTTTCAAGGTATCCCCGTAAAGGCGGGCTGTACTTACAGATTTTATATGTTCGCGAGATCGGGAGCCGCCGCGGATATCAACATTTCGATCGTGTCGGAAAGCGGAAAGATATACGATCATCAGATGTTAGCTGTTGAGGGCGGTTACGCGAAATACGAATGTCTGCTTGAAAGCTCGTCCGATGACGGTAAGGCGGTGCTTTCGTTAAGCTCAAATTCCACGGACACGGTAACGATAGGCTTTACCTCTCTTTTCCCGACAGACACCTTTATGGGCAGAGAAAACGGTCTGCGCAAAGACCTTGCGGAAAAGCTGACTGCTTTAAAGCCCGCGTTTCTGCGTTTTCCCGGCGGCTGTATCGTTGAGGGCTTTTCCAAAGAAACGGCTCACCGCTTTGAAGATACTATCGGCAATGTGTGGGAACGCCGACCGCATTGGCTGTTGTGGGGCTACAACACTACTAATGGATTGGGGTATCACGAGTTTTTGCAGTTCTGCGAGGACGCGGGAATAGACGCTATGTATGTGTTCAACTGCGGAATGACTTGTCAGGCGCGCTGTCCCGATTACTTTAATGACGCGCTTGTGGAAGAAATGTATAACGACGCCGTTCACGCAATATTGTACGCCGCTGCTCCCCCCGATACCGAATGGGGCGCAAAACGCGCGGCAAACGGTCATTCCGAGCCGTTCAGATGTCTTAAATATCTTGAAATAGGCAACGAAAATTACGGCGAAGAATATAACAAGCGGTACAAATACTTCTACGACAGGATAAAAGCGGAGTTTCCGCAATACGCCTACATTGCGACAGACCACACGGAAAAGAGCGGTCTGCCAACGGAAACGGTTGACGAGCATTTTTATTCCGACCCGATATTTTTTGCGGCGAACACCGATATGTACGATAGCCTTGACCGTGACGGCGTTGACATATATGTCGGCGAGTATGCCGCGACTATCGGCTGTAAAAAGGGAAATCTGTACGGAGCATTGGGCGAAGCGGCTTTCCTTACAGGCATTGAAAGAAATCAGGATAAGGTAAAGATGACAAGCTACGCGCCGCTGTTCAACAATCCCGCCTATACCGCGTGGGAGCCTGACCTGATAAGCTTTAACAACCATACAAGCTATGGGATACCGAGTTACTATATGCTCAAAATGTTCGCGGAGAACAGAGGCAGCTATGTTTGCGAGCATACCGTAATAACCGAACAACAAAAGCGCCGTGAACAGGGCGTATTCAGATACACGGCAAGCGGAGAAAAAGTCACGGTCGGAAACATCGGTGGAAACAGACAGTCCCTTTCGGCAGATGTGGATATTACGGACGGAAAACTGACAGTCAGCTTCTGGGACACCTGTGCCGAGGGCGAAGATCAGAACCGTTACGATCTTGTATGTGAGAACGGAAAGAGCAGTGTAATTCATTATAACGGCTGGTCTAAAGAGGTCATCTGCGAGGGCTGCTGCGAGCTTAACGGCAGCTCCGCGCATATTGAAATAGACACTGACGGTGATGAGTTCGAGATCAGAATAAACGGTGTTCTGATACACAAAGCAGTCCTCAGATCAGTGCCGAACATCTCGGCGGTCTGCACTGTTGATGAGGCGGCGGGTGAATTGATAATAAAGCTTGTGAACATTACCGAAAAAGATATTGCTGTAAACATCAATTCGGATATTCAGCTGTCGGACAAAGCATCGGTAACCGTGTTGACCGCCGAAAGTATGGAGTCGGGCAACAGCTTTGAATTTCCCGAAGCGGTTGTTCCGGTCACAAATGAGGTTGTGATCTCAAACGGAAAGCTCAATATCGCTGCCCGTTCCGTAAATGTCATAAGAACGGCACTTATAAGATAAACAGATCACGTCAACCTTTCCTCGGGTGCGTCAAACAGCGATATCGAAAAGTGGCTTGGCGGTTAATGAATTGCTAAACTCCGAACATCAGCTATTAGTTTTTTACAGAGGACTTTCACAAGAATGTAAACAAATTGTTGACGGAATGGTAAAGGGCTATGTTCCAAAAGTCAACAAAGCCGAGTAACGGAGTTTACAATCAAAAACAAAACGGGCTTCGTATGAAAACGGAGCCCGTTTGCTTATTATGCCCTACAATGGGCTTTTTAATGATGTCTTAAACTCGGTTGTCCAAAT
>JAFLUE010000173.1 GCA_022508945.1 Oscillospiraceae bacterium | reverse complement strand
GCATAATACCGCTCAATACGGTATCGCGGCTCACTGGAAATATAAGGCGGGACTTAAGGGCGCGGTCGAGGGAGAAAAGCGCTTTGACTGGATAAGACAACTGCTCGAGCGCCAGCAGGAGGCCGACGACGTAGAGCAGATAACCGACGCTATCAAAAACGACCTTACCCAGGACGAGGTTTTTGTATTCAGCCCTAAGGGCGATGTATACGCTCTGCCGCTCGGCGCGAATGTTCTGGACTTCGCATATGCCATTCATTCCGAGGTCGGAAACAAAATGACCGGAGCAAAGGTCGGCGGAAGAATGGTTACGTTTGATTATCAGGTAAAAACGGGAGACATTGTTGAGATATTTACAAGCGGCTCTCCGAACTACCGCCCGAACCGAAACTGGCTTGATATCGCAAAAACGACCGAAGCCAAGGCGAAAATACGCTCATGGTTCAAGAAAGAGCGCAGAGAGGAAAACATTGAATGCGGAAAGCAGGAGCTTGAGCGCGAGTTTAAGCGAAACGGGATACCGCTTGAAAATGAGATCCTCGAAGAAGCGGCGCTTAAAGCCCACCTCAGCAGCGTAGACGATCTGTATGCGGCGATAGGCTATGGCGGCGTTTCGATGTCGAAGGTAATACAGCGCATTAAAGACAGCGCCGCGCGCGCACAGAAGGAACACAGCGCGTCGCTTATATCCGCAGAGGAAAACATCGAGGAAACAAACGCCAGAAGCCGCAGAAACGGCATAATCGTTGAGGGCATTGAAAACTGTCGCATAAAATTTGCCCAGTGCTGTAATCCGCTTCCGGGCGACCCGATAATCGGATTCGTAACACGAGGCTTCGGCGTTTCTATCCACAAGCAGGATTGTGTAAACGTTATAAACAACATGGACAGCGAGGAAAACCGCGACAGGTGGCTTAGGGCGTCGTGGGCGGGAGTTGACGATTCGACCTATCGTGCGACTATAGACATAATTTCCGAGCAGAAATCCTCGGTTATCGCCGAGATCACTGCCGCTATCGCCGCAAACCGCATCCCCATGCACGAAATGAATATGCACAGGCTTAAAAACGGAAACACGAACCTGCTTATCACGATAGAGGTCGCGGGAGTTGAACAGCTTACAAACCTGATCTCGCGGTTGCAAAAGATACCGGGAGTTATTTCCGCGGACAGAACGGGAAAAGCGTAATAAAGGTAAGATGTATCGGCTCAGCGCTAATTTTTATTCTTACCTCTTTAATATTAATTTTTAATCGGGAAGGTTTGACGGACTATGAATGATTTTAATAACGGTTTGGCGGCGGCGTTGGAGATAAATCCCGAGCTTGATTCTCTGCTCGCGGATTACGGGTATGAAATAGACGATACCACCGACTCGAAAACGCTCGACAAGTATCTTAATGACTACAACTGGGACGACGGCTTCGCTATACCCTATCTTATCACAAGCCACGCCAACTGTGAGCTGGCTACCGCTGTAAACGCGTTCTGGCTGGCGGAGGGGTTTGTGTACTTCTCCGAGGGCTTTTGGAGTACATCAAACGTCAAGTTCAAAAAATCTCACACGCAGTGGGAGAAGTTTGTTGTCTTCATAACAGAAAATATTATAAGCGGAGCTTATAAAAAGGGCGAGCTTCCGTATCCGAAAAGATGGGCTGAGGAGCTGCGCTTGGATATTCAGAATAAGCAGAAAGGCAATCCGCAGGACAAAATAGAACCGATCCTCTACGGACTTGGAAAAGCATGGGAGTGATTTTATGGAAAACATTGTACGGCTTCCGCTCGGTGCGCTTGCGGCAAACTGCTATATAATCGCCGCTGAAGACAACAGCGCGGTAGTTGTTGACCCTGCCGCTTCGGCGGAGGTCGAGGCGTTTGCGGACAACGCGGGGCTTAATATCGGCGGCATTATCATAACCCACGGTCATTTTGACCATTTCGCGGGAGCCGCCGCACTGAAGGCGCATACAAATGCTCCGATCTACGCGCACGAGCTTGATCTGGAAATGCTCGGAAGCGACCAAAAAAGCTGGGCTTGGTTTATGCAGGGAACGGAGTTTGTGCCTGTTGTCCCGGACAAGACCTTTTCTGACGGCGACAGGTTTTCGGTATGCGGCGTTGAGTTTCGCGTTATGAACGCCCCGGGACATACCGCGGGGAGCTGTCTTTTGTTCTGCGACAGCTTAGAAGGCTTTTTCGCAGGAGATGTATTGTTCAAAAACGGGATAGGCAGGACCGACGGCTTTTCGGGAAGCGACAGGCAGATGATTGAAACGCTCAGACGCATCTCGGCGATCGAGGGGGAATACCGCGTATTTACGGGTCACGGGGAAATGACAACACTCAGCAGGGAAAAGCTGCATAATCCATACCTTAGAAATTGACCGAAAATTTAGCAAAGTTTTCGTTTTGGGACAAGCTGTTTTTGTGGATATTTCATAAAAGTTTAAAAAAAGCTTGTTAAAATCGTTTGTTGTGCTTGACAATCTGATGAATTTCGGATAAAATTATTATATTGCGGAATGGTTCCGCTTTTGTATAGTTAAGTTGTTTGGAGGAAATTTTTATGGACGCAAAAACTACCGCAATCGTATCATACATCGGCTGGATTGGCTGGCTTATCGCTCTTCTCGCAGGCGAGAAGGAAGACGAATTTGCAAAGTTCCACCTTAACCAGAATCTTATAATTTACCTTATAGCATTAATTCCGGCTGTTGGTACTATCTTTGCTTTAGTTCTCTGGATCATGGGACTTATCAATGTTTTCCAGAATGAAATGAAGCCGCTTCCTCTCATCGGCGAATGGAAGATACTTAAGTAATTGGTACGGCAATAATTTTTAAGAAGCAGGAGCTTTCGGGTTCCTGCTTTTTTTTATCGCTATGCATTAAGAAATAAACCGAAATTATTGCGAAAACAGGCATACGGCAGGCCTGCTTATCAATATGTATTCGCGTGTGAGAGAAGTTTTAAAATTGCAGCCTATTTCAGCTTGCTTTGCTTATGAATTATTTTTGGGAGAAGAGCCGCAAACAGTTGACAATGAGGGAAATTTGTGGTATAATTACACTGTATGCGTTATTCGCAAATTAACTTAACAAGGACGGAAAAAAATATGAAATGGATGGGATTAAATGAGCTTCGCGAGAGCTATCTTTCGTTTTTCGAGAGCAAGGGACATCTGCGTATGAGCAGCTTTCCGCTTGTGCCGCCTGCGGACGACAACTCTATCCTGCTGATAAACGCGGGAATGACGCCGCTTAAAAAGTACTTTCAGGGCATCGAGGAGCCTCCGCGCCATAGAGTTACAACATGTCAGAAGTGTATAAGAACGCCCGACATAGAGAATGTCGGAAAGACCGCGCGCCACGGCACGTATTTTGAAATGCTCGGCAATTTCAGCTTCGGCGATTATTTTAAGCACGAAGCGACCGCCTGGGCATGGGAGTTTCTGACGAAGACGCTCGAGATTCCCGCGGACAGGCTTTATATAACCATTTATGAGCAGGACGACGAGGCGGGAGACATCTGGGCGGACGAGGTAGGTATCCCGCGCGAGCGCATTATCCGCATGGGCAAAGCGGATAATTTCTGGGAGCATGGAAGCGGTCCGTGCGGTCCCTGCTCGGAGATCCACTTTGACAGAGGCGAAAAATACGGAAAGTTCGACCATATCGGACAGGACAACTTCGAGGAGGTCGGCGACTGCGACAGGATAATCGAGATATGGAACCTTGTTTTCACCCAGTTTGACA
>JAFLUE010000172.1 GCA_022508945.1 Oscillospiraceae bacterium | reverse complement strand
ATACGCGTCGATTATTTTTGAAATTTCGCGATTGACTATTACGTTGTTTTTTAAGTTTAATATACAGACAAAGGCTTCGGGTCAATTCCCGAAGCCTTTGGTTTTATACTGAGAGCGGCTTGATAGCCTTATATCTGCCCTGCTTATTGATACTCCACAACATTTACCCAACCGAGCAGAAACTCGCGTTCCTTTTCGTTGCCCTTGACCGACTGAGAAGCCGCAACGATCGGCATCCATTTCTGAACATACTGCCTTGCGGTGTCGCTCTTTTTGCAGAACAGCTCGAGGTACTTTTTAGCAGTCTCCTCCTCGCCGCCCAAACAGAACAGCAGATATGTCCTCGCGGCGTCCGCGGAGGCGTTGCCCTGAGTCACGTGCGACCAGTCGAGGATATACGGCTTTCCGTCCTCGGAGATAACGATATTTGACGGGTTGAAATCGCCGTGGCAGACCTTTTTGTGCTTTGGCATTCCCTCAAGGCGGGTGTGAAGGTCATAGCGCGTTGTCGCGTCCAAGTTTGCCTGGCTTATCTTGCGGTTCATTTTGTCCTTCAGTTTATTGAGCAGCGGGCAGGTTTTTGACTGAACCGTAAGCTGCAGATCGACGAACATTTCAAGATATTCGTCCTTTTTATCGGGATTTTTCTCCATAAGCTGAGCGAGAGTATCGCCCTTGATATACTCATAGACTATCGCCCACTTTCCATCGATCATCGTAACCTCAAGTACCTTGGGGATAGGCAGTCCTGTTTCCTCTATTCTCGCGATGTTCAGCGCTTCATTCAGTACGTCGGCCTTTGAAAAGCCCTCGTTGAAAACCTTTATGCATCTGTCACCGTCGCGGTAAACGGTCTTGTTGGTTCTTACTGAGATAACATTATCTAAATTCATCGTCAGACCCTCCTTACATTTCAATTGTTTTTACCCGAAAGCTGTGTTTCGTCGGGAGTATTCACTTCAACAAAGGTTTTTCCGTAATAAGCGTTAAGGTACATCTGCTTTATCTCGCTCATCAGCGGATAACGCGGGTTCGCACCCGTACACTGGTCGTCAAACGCCTGCTCGGTCATTTCGTCAAGGCGCTCGAGGAAGTCCTGCTCGTTTTCGACATAGTCTTTGATAGTGGGCTTGATGCCTATCTTTGCTTTCAGCTCGTCAATTGCCTTTATGAGATTTTCAAGCTTTTCGGTATCGTCCTTGCCGCCGAGTCCCAGATAATCCGCTATCTCAGCATAACGCGCGAGGGTGTGCGGGTGGTCGTACTGCGGGAAGGTTCCCATTTTAGCGGGAGTTTCCGCCGCGTTGAATCTAATCACCTCGTCTATCATCAGCGCGTTTGCTACGCCGTGCGCCAGGTGGTGATAAGCGCCGAGCTTGTGCGCCATCGAGTGGCAGACTCCCAAGAACGCGTTCGCGAACGCCATACCCGCCATTGTCGCGGCGTTTGCCATTTTCTCTCGCGCAACAGGGTCGTTCGCGCCGTTGTCGTAAGCGCGCGGGAGGTACTCGAAAATCACTTTGAGCGCTTTGAGCGCCAGTCCGTCTGTATAATCGGTCGCAAGCATAGAAGCGTAAGCCTCCAGCGCATGAGTAACAGCGTCGATACCCGAAGCGGCGGTAAGACCCTTCGGCGCGTTCATGTGCAGATCCGCGTCAACTATCGCCATATTCGGCAACAGCTCATAATCGGCAAGCGGGTATTTTACGCCCGTGGTCTCGTCTGTGATCACAGCGAAAGGCGTTACCTCTGAGCCTGTACCCGCGGAGGTCGGGATAGCGATGAAATATGCCTTTTCGCCCATTTTCGGGAAGGTGTAAACACGCTTGCGGATATCGGAAAAGCGCATCGCCATATCCTTAAAGTCCGCGTCGGGGTGTTCGTAGAGTACCCACATTATCTTCGCCGCGTCCATTGCCGAGCCGCCGCCGAGCGCGATAATGCAGTCGGGAGCAAACGATCTCATCTGCTCCGCGCCCGCCTTTGCACAAGCAAGCGTGGGGTCGGGAGCGACATCAAAGAATGTGGTGTGCTGTATTCCCAATTCATTAAGCTTATCTGTAATCGGCTTCGCATAGCCGTTATTGTACAAAAATTCGTCGGTTACTATAAATACCTTTTTCTTATCCAAAACGGTTTTCAGCTCGTCAAGAGCAACAGGCAGACAGCCTTTCTTTAAATACACCTTTTCGGGCGCTCTGAACCACAGCATATTCTCTCTCCTTTCGGCAACGGTTTTGATGTTCAGAAGATGTTTTACTCCGACGTTTTCGGACACGGAGTTTCCGCCCCATGAGCCGCAGCCCAAGGTCAGCGACGGAGCGAGCTTAAAGTTATACAGATCTCCTATGCCGCCGTGAGAGGAAGGTGTGTTTACTAAAATTCGGCAGGTCTTCATTCTCTGTGCGAATTCGTCAAGCTTTGCCTGCTCGGTAAGGGGGTTCAGATAGATAGAAGACGTGTGACCGTAGCCGCCGTCCGCGATAAGCCGCTCGGCTTTGGAAAACGCGTCATGGATATCGCTTGCCTTATACATCGCAAGCACGGGCGAGAGCTTTTCGTGAGCGAACTCCTCTGAAAGCTCGACGCTCTCGACCTCGCCTATGAGTATCTTTGTTCCCTCGGGAACCTCAACTCCCGCGAGAGCCGCGATTTTTGCCGCCTTTTGTCCTACTATCTTGGCGTTCAGCGCGCCGTTTATGATGATTGTCTTTCTTACCTTTTCGGTCTCGTCTTTATTCAGGAAATAACAGCCGCGGCTCGCGAACTCGCGCTTTACCTTGTCGTAAACGCTCTCAAGAACGATCACAGACTGCTCGGAAGCGCAGATCATGCCGTTGTCGAAGGTTTTGGAGTGGATGATCGAGTTTACCGCAAGCAGGATATCCGCGGTATCGTCAATTATCGCGGGGGTATTTCCCGCGCCTACGCCGAGCGCAGGTTTTCCGCTGGAATACGCCGCCTTTACCATACCCGGTCCGCCCGTAGCGAGGATTATGTCCGACTCCTTCATCAAGAGGTTCGTCATATCCAGCGACGGCACGTCTATCCACGAGATTATCCCCTCGGGCGCGCCCGCCTCGACAGCCGCCTCCAAAATCACCTTCGCGGCGGCAATGGTGGATTCCTTTGCGCGCGGGTGTGGGCTTACGATGATCCCGTTTCGGGTCTTGAGCGCGATAAGGGTTTTAAATATCGTTGTTGAAGTCGGGTTTGTGGTGGGAATGACCGCGCCGATAACGCCTATCGGATCGGCTACCCTGCGTATCCCAAACGCCTTATTCTCTTCGATAACACCACAGGTCTTGGTGTCCTTATAGGCGTTGTAGATATACTCGGCGGCGTAGTGGTTTTTTATCACCTTGTCCTCCACAACGCCCATGCCTGTTTCCGCAACAGCCTGCTTCGCGAGCGCAATGCGCTCCTTGTTCGCGGCGGACGCGGCGGCGAGGAATATCTTGTCCACCTGCTCCTGAGTATAGCCTGCGAATATCCGCTGTGCGGCTCTTACTCCGGCAATGGCTTCCTCAAGCCTCTCCACTCCGTCAACGATCTCATAAGTTTTCATTGCTCTTTGCCTCCTGTTTTGTAATTTTTTGTCTAAATACACGGAAATAACCGTGCCGTGTTATGCTTGGTATAATTTCACGATACGCTCGCATAAAAGCTATCAATTGCTTATCCGCGAGGGCATTGAGATCATAATAAAAGCATCCACTTTTTTATTATATCATTATTTTCAGAATTTGGGGAAATTTTTTTAAAATTTTATTC
>JAFLUE010000171.1 GCA_022508945.1 Oscillospiraceae bacterium | reverse complement strand
TCACTTATAGGAAAAAAAACGGCGATTTTTTAGGGGGGTAAGACGAAAAAAATTAAAGTTTGTTTAAATCAACAAATTAACCCACGATTTTATTGTGCAGTCTTGTAAAAAATCACTATACTTTTTCAGCCTTTTTATTGTCCGCTCGCAGCTCTCCCTTACCGTGACAATAGTGGAACCCTCAATGCGCGCAATTTTTGTATAAGACATATTTAAGTGAAATCTCATATACAGGCGCTTTCTTTGCTTTTCTGAAAGCTCGGATAATATAAGCTGTATCTGATGTATCTGCTCTTTATCGAACTCGGAAAAATACTTTTCCTCTGCCGATGTGTCCATCACGCCCATTTTCGCTGCCGCCGTTTCATCTTCGGGCAGTGCAATAACGTGATTATCCATAGTGCGCCTACTTGCATTAAATTGCTGCTCGCTTTTTATCAGATATTCAAGCATCTCATCATCAACAATGACATACTCCTGTGACGAGCAATTGTTATCGTAAATGCTTGACAGCTTGACGCGGTTTGCGTTTTCGCCAACCTTAACGAACTCTACCTTATTACCCTTGTAAAACATAACCGTTACCTCCAAAAAATGATTTAGTGATTGTTCTTGTGCGTGTAAAAAATCATTTTTGGAGGTCACGGATAGCGCGCCCAATACCAAAGCATAATGTGTACTTCCTTTCCCAAGATCGGAAAAGCACACAAACAAAAAAAGGCTCTGCGTGAAAGCAGAGCCAAAAAACGGGCATAAAAAAAGCCCCGTATCTCAAACAATACCGTTCAAGATACGGAGCAAACGCCCTTATTCAATTTTTATGTGTACTTCTCACTATACACATTATACCATACTTGAAATTTCAAGTCAGTAGCAAAACCGTCGCTATCTAGTCGCAATTTAGTCGCAACTTAGTCGCATTTTTGTCGCACCGGACTGCTGCTTTTCATTAACGTAGTCGGGCATTATAAGCCCAAAGAGAACGTAGCCCATCAGCATTTTAGCTTCTCTGTGCTTGCGGTAATAATTACTGCGCTCCATATTAAGCTGCTCCAGAATTTCGCCCTCGGTGTAATGAAAGTACCCCAAGTATTTCAGTTCAATGATCGAATAGTAAACGCTCCCGTTATCCGGATATTCTTTCAGCTTTACCGCCGCGCGCTCGATCAGCTCCACTAACACCCGCGTCTGCATAGCACTTACCGCCCTGCGCTCAAATACACCCAGCTCCTTGTCCGGAGCAAAATTCAGCAGATAACACAGATGTTCCGTTGCACTCATACAGCTCTCATACGTTATCTCATTCAGTTCATCGAAGCTCTCTTTTGCGCTCCAACTGACTTTTCTGTATATCTTCAACAGTATATCCGTTTTCTTGCAAGTATTTTCAATATCCAGACTCATAGAAACGTAATCTTCCCTAAGCGCTTTCATAATCAATGACTCTTTCGCCATTTCTCATACCCTCCTGTCAACAGTATAGTTAGTCAATAGACTAACCACACATTACACCACTACGCCAATATGTTCATCTACCTTATTAAATAAGGTTATGATTTTCGAGCCTGATCTGCATAGCTTGTCTTGATACACAGAAATGCTCAGCCATTGCCGTTATATAGTTCTCGCGACCGCCGCATTTTCCTTGCAGCTTATAGAAATGTCTTTTTACAGAGTTTATCGGCATAAGCAATGCAGAAGCCATATAATCCGCTTGACGTTCCATTTCGGAATTTCCGCTTTCGGTAAGAGCTGCCTCACTCTCAATGATCTTGCTCTTATGAAGCAGCCAATGAGCCAGCTCGTGCGCGACCGTAAATCTGTATCTGCCCTTGTCCGGTTTGTCTGCAAGGCGTACCTCTATTATAATGGTATTCGCCTTTACTTGCAAGAGCATATACTTTCGCTCGTCCATATCATAATACGGAGTAAGACCGTCCGTGCAAACAAGTTTGCCCAAAACGTCCTCGCCCAGCTTTGTAAGATACTGATATTCAATATCCAGCCCCAGCTTCTCAACCAAATGTTCAATAGGGATAGCGGAGTGATCCCTCAAATTGTCGGGGCAGTATTTCTCCAAAAGCATACGGGAACGCGCTTCAATTGAGCGACGGTCAACAACATTAAGCATTTCTACCTCCTTTTCTTCTCGCCCTTTTCTATTCTGTGAATAAAATCAAGCCACTCGCTGTCACTAATATTATATTTCTTTGCCGTTCGCAAAGCTGTCCGAACAATATCGTTTTCCATAATGTATTCGGGCAGATCGGGACTTATCCCCTTTTGGTATGTCCGAGCTTCTGCGGCAAGATCGTACATCGTATTCCGTTCTTCCTCGCTCAAATTGAGATAATCCGCTATTTTCTGTAAATGCTCGGGCTTTGTAACAGCCCTGCGTCCCTTTTCCACATCGCACAAATACACCTTTGACACGCCAAGCTCATCGGCAAGGTCTTTCATTAAAACGCCTCTGCTTTTTCGCTTCTCTGTGAGAAACTCTCCAAATGTCAGTTTTTCATTCATAGATACCCCGTCCGTTTCCGACTAAAGTGTATTGGATTAACTCATTGACTAACCCTTTTATATATTATACATCGTTCACAATAAAAAGTCAATAGGAATTCAAAAAATAAATTGCCCGTGTTGGTGTATATGAACACCACCACAGGCGCAAACCCTTTTATAGAGCCAAGCTATTCTCCAAAAATTTTTTTGCCCATCTCAAGAAACGCCCTTTTCACCTTTGCAGGCTTTACGATACGAATATCTCCGCCAAACTGAAACACCCAGCCAAAGAACGTCTGGCTTGCCGCAACATCTACAATCGCATTGAAGCTGCTCTTTGAACAAGGCTCTGTCTTTACGTCCGTCCCAAAGCGGTCGATAACCGATTTCATAAGCTCATTCTTGCATTTCAATGTGACGGTCACGATCTCGTCATCATACATACGGAAAACCTTATTGACATAATCTACAATATTAAAATCGTCCGGTTTTGGTATATACACTCCCTCCGAGATCTCCACGCTGCTCATTCTATCCACTCTAAACGTGACGATCTTTCCGTGCTTCACCGAAAATCCAATGACGTAGTATCTTCCGTCCTCCCACGTCATTCCGTAAGGGCTTAGAACGTAACGCTCCCCGCCGTTCCGCAAAACCTTTTTCTTTTCTACATCATATTCGTAGTATTGAAAGGTGATCTGCCGTTTTAGGTTTACAGCGGTGTTCACGCTGTCTACAACGCTAAAAATATCCTCATTATCCGACTTTAACCGCTGTGACATATAGATATGACACCCCAAACTATCGCTATTGTGTCGGCTTGTCAGGCTGCACAGCTTCTCAATAAGCATTTTGCTCTTAAATGGTGTTATGAACTGTGAACACTCCACCGCGTCCACTAATAGCTTCAGCTCAGACAAGGTAAATAAGCTGCTGTTCATATAGTACCTGTTCTGCGAGCTGCGTACCCCGACAATATCCGCGCCGAAATCTTTTAGCTGCTCTATATCCGCGATCACCGTCTTTCGATATGCGGATATACCTGACGCCTCCAGCTTGTCAATGATCTGCTGAATGGTAATATCGTGTTCTTTGTCCGTTTCTTGAAGCAGCATTTGATATATGTACAATATCCTTGCTTTTGTATCTGTCTTTGGCATTGTGCTATCCCCCTATACCTATTATAATAATATTATAACACAAATAGTTGGTTTTGTCGAGTTAGAAAACACTAACCACCGCGCACAAAAACATATTTTCAAAAAACGGCTCTGTTAAGCCAAATATCT
>JAFLUE010000170.1 GCA_022508945.1 Oscillospiraceae bacterium | reverse complement strand
TTTCTTGTATATGAAATCAATAAAAAACATATAAACGGAGGTAAACAAAATGTTTGAAGAAAAACTGACGCTGACCGAAGAATGGGATAAGACTTTTCCGAAGAGTGATAAGGTAAATCATAGCAAGGTGACCTTTGTGAACCGCTATGGGATCACACTGGCGGCAGATCTGTATATGCCGAAGAACGCAGATGGGAAGCTGCCGGCAATTGCTGTTTGCGGACCTTTCGGCGCAGTCAAAGAACAATGCGCCGGACTCTATGCGCAGACAATGGCGGAGCGAGGCTTTTTGACGATTGCCTTTGATCCTTCGTTCACAGGAGAGAGCGGAGGCAATGTCCGCTATATGGCGTCACCTGATATCAATACCGAGGATTTTATGGCGGCTGTAGACTTCCTGTCACTGCATGATCAGGTTGACCCAAGTCGGATCGGTATTATCGGCATCTGTGGCTGGGGTGGTATGGCTCTGAATGCGGCAGCACTCGACACGAGAATCAAAGCAACGGTAGCGTCTACGATGTACGATATGACAAGGACAAACGCCAACGGATATTTTGACAGCGAGGACAGCGAGGAGGCTCGCTATCAGAAAAAGTCAGCAATGTGCGCACAGCGGCTTGCAGATTTAAAAGCTGGGGAGTATACGCTGGGCGGCGGTGTGGTTGATCCGCTGCCGGAGGATGCACCGTTCTTCGTAAAGGACTACTACGATTATTATAAAACAGGCCGTGGCTATCACGCCCGCAGTCTCAACTCCAATGGCGGCTGGAATGTGATCGGATGCGAATCCTTTATGAATCAGCCGATCTTAAAATACAGCAATGAGATCCGCAGCGCCGTACTCATTATGCACGGTGACAAAGCGCATTCCTGCTATTTCAGCCGTGACGCATATGCGGCTATGGTGAAAGACAGCAAGTATACGGATAACAAAGAGCTGTTGATCATACCTGATGCTGTTCACACAGATTTGTATGACGGCGGAGAAAAGAACGCAATTCCGTTCGATAAGCTGGAGCAGTTCTTTGAAAAGAACATGAAGTAATTGGAGTAATCATATGGCAACAAAAATCAAGCTTCATTTTGGAAATAAAGTCATTTTAGGAACGTTAAATGAGAGCACTGCAGCAAAAGAATTTCTGAAACGTCTGCCCTGCACAATTTCCGCCATGCGATATGAATTTGACGTATGCGGCACGATGGATAATCCGTTGCCCCGGATTAAGGAGGAATTGGTAACCGGATGGCATAATGGTGATATCAGCTATGATGGAACTTACTTTACCATTCTGTTTGGGCACGAGGAGGAATCCGCAGCTTATGGATTATACTCAAATCTTGGTGTTGTGGATTGCCCGCTTTCCGAAATGGAAGCCCTGCACGGGCATTATGATATTTTAATAGAAGTCGCAGAATAATACGTTCGATTTGGAGGGAGAATATGAATATTTTAGTGCTGAACGGCAGTCCCCGCCCGAAGGGGAATACAAAGCAGATGATAGAAGCGTTCCAAAACGGAGCAGCCTCACGCGGCCATCATGTTGATGTGGTCGATGTATGCAAGCTGCGTATAGGCGGCTGCCTCGCCTGCGAATACTGCCATACAAAAGGCAAGGGCGAGTGTATCCAAAAGGACGATATGAAAGAAGTGTATGCGCTTCTGCGGGAAGCAGAGATGCTGGTAATTGCTTCTCCGATCTACTATCACGGCATTTCCGGGCAACTAAAGTGTGCAGTTGATCGTTTCTATTCTGCGGCATATCCGAATAAGCCGCCAAAGCTAAAAAAGGTTGCCATGATCTTATCCTCCGGTGACGCCGATATGTATGATGGCGCTCTGTTCTCGTTCAAGGGCGATTTTCTGGACTATCTTGGGCTTGAGAATATGGGAGTCTTTACCGCACATGGTGCGCAAAACGGATCGGCTGCAAAACTCATGGAATTACGAGAATTCGGAGCAAGTTTGTCATGAGACGGTTGGCAGCCCTTCTGCTGATGTCCATTTTGCTCCTATCATTATCCTCCTGCTACACCCCCGATAATGGATCAGACCTACAAAGCAATACCGGCACATCACCTACAGATACAACTGAGGAGAATACGGTGAACGAAAACAGCAATTATACGCCGAGCGTCGAATACGATAATGTTTACCCGCAGCATGAACCCTATGGAACAGGGATCGGCGCTATGCCGGGGCGTGTTGTGTGGGCGCACGATCCCGATTCGGTGGAATGGGACGGAAACGGATATTGGTGGAATGTCAGTAATTTCGATGAGGCCATTATCCTTAAAATGGTCAATGACAGCATTGCTTCGCTTGGCGGAAAAGAGGATGTAAGCGAAGGCTGGGCGGCGTTGTTCGCCGCGCATAACAGTTCGCACGGGAAAAGCGGCGGCTATATGGCGGGGCAGAAAATTGCTATTAAAGCCAACATCAACGGTTCTGCTGTATTTGATGACGATACCTCCGGCGAAACAAAGATGAGTTATACCAATCCGGTGCTGTTAAAAGCATTGTTGCGTTCTCTTGTTGAAGAAGCCGGAGTTGCTCCGTCTGACATAACGGTCTATGATGTTTCCCGCCTGTTTCCCGATTATATGGTGGAGATGTGCACCGAGGGAAACTTAAAAGGCGTTCGGTTTGTTGGTCGGGATAATGGCGTTGCCGATGAAAGCGCTCCGATCAATTGGTCGTATGAATTCAGCGGTAAAGTTAATTATCTGCCTACCTGTGTCACCGAAGCTGATTATGTAATCAATCTTGCCAATCTCAAAGGTCACAGCTACGGCATTACGCTTTGCGGAAAGAATCATTTCGGCTCTTTTATCAACGGCAATGCCATGCGTCCGCCGGAGGGTGCGAACTTACATCAATGGCTGACAAAAAATGAAATGGGAATTTACAGCCCGCTTGTGGATCTGATGGCAAATTATCAGCTTGGCGAAAAGACTGTGCTGTATATGTTGGACGCTCTGATCTGCGCGACAAGCGAAGGTTCTTCGATCACCGGGGAAAACTCCAAGTGGCAGCAAACGCCGTTTAACGGGGATTATACATCCAGTATTTTCGTGTCTCAAGATCCGGTCGCCATCGATTCTGTCGGTGCGGATTTTTTAATCAATGAGCCGATTGTTACAAGCAATAACGGCGCACTCCGAGATAATCCGACCGTGGAAAATTATCTGCACGAAGCAGGACTCGTTGGAAATGCACCTTCCGGCACAGTCTATACGAATGGAAGTGGAAACACGGTAGAAAACCTCGGTGTTCATGAACATTGGAATAATTCTGTAGATAAACAGTATAGCCGTAATCTCGGAAAAGCAGAGGGCATAGAACTAATATATCTGCATTAAACGAAGCATTCGCTGTAGCGACCGAATATGAATGTGCAAGAAATTTTCGGTGAGAGTTCAAATCTCTATATCGAAACGCCGAAAATATCTTTTTTATAGTCTTTAGACAAAAATCCTCTGAGACGGGCGTCTCAGAGGATTTTTCTATGCCTATTTCATTGTTTACTGCGGCGCAGATTTTGATATAATATCATTCGTTTTCCTGTTCAACTTCCTATAAGTAATCACAATAACGATTGCTGAAATAATCGCTGTAAGAATATCGGATACTGGCATTGAATACAGAACGCCGTCAAGTCCGAAAAAAGCTGTGAGTGACAGCTTACACACCACCGGTTAAAAAGCAAGCTCTAAAATCGCCTTTTAATAAAACTCAAACATTTCTTGAAACTTTCAAAAACATTCGGGGTATAAAATACAGTCAACAAGTGAGGGAAAGCACACTGTAATC
>JAFLUE010000017.1 GCA_022508945.1 Oscillospiraceae bacterium | reverse complement strand
TCGATCTTTTCCTGTGTGTTGCGAAGAGAGAAAAAATTCAGCACATACTCGTTTTCGGGCGCGATCTTTATAAGCGTTTTCAGCAGATCGGCCTGATAATTTCCGATCCCTGTCATATTGCCGCTAATAAGCGCCTGACAATCAACCGCTATTCTCATCAAACAAGTTCATTCCTGTTGCAATTCTTCAGGCTTTCTATTATCTTCTTGATATCCTGAGTGCTGTCTTTAGCGCAGATAAGCAGCGCGTCGTCTGTGTCAACAACGACAATATCCTCAAGCCCGACAGCAGCAACAAGCCGCTTACCGCCGATGAGCGTTGAATTCTTAGTATTTATGCTTACAATATCGCCTTTTTCTACATTACCGTATTCGTCAGCTCCGTTTACACGTTCCACCGCGAGCCAGCTTCCCACATCGTCCCAGCCGAAGTTGCCGGGTATCGTATAAATGTCCTTCGCTTTTTCCATAACGCCGAAATCTATCGACTCCGCGGTAAGCTCGGGAAAAACGGACTTCAGTGTGCTGTCAAACGCGTCTGTACCGTAGGTCTCGCCGATCTTTGCGCTTCCCTCCGCCACATCGGGCAAAAACTGCTCAATATTCGCGATTATCGAAGAAGCCTTCCAAACGAACATACCACTGTTCCAGAGATATGTTCCGGAATTTACATACTCCTTCGCAAGCTCTATGTTCGGCTTTTCAACAAACCTCGCTACCTTGTATGCTCCGGGCATAGACTCGTCCATATCGGAAAACTGTATATAGCCGTAGCCGGTTTCGGGATAAGACGGCGTTATACCGATAGTTACAAGGTTCTTGTCCTTTTCGGCGGCCTCGATAGCCTTTCTCAGAGTGTCAACATACATCTCGGTGAACTTTATCAAATGATCCGAGGGCAGCACCATCATCACCGCGTCCCCGTATTTCTTCTTGATTATCTGCGCCGCGAGAGCGATACACGGCGCGGTGTTGCGGGCCTTGGGCTCCGCGATGATATTCCCGTCGGGGAGGTCAGTAAGCTGTTCCTTTACAAGACCGATGTAGTTCTCGTTAGTCACAACGAAAACATCGTTGATATCAACGATGTCGGTCAGTCTGGCTACTGTTTTCTGTATCATCGTTTCGCCGTCGTTTGTCAGCGAAAGAAACTGCTTTGGTCTGTTGGCGCGGCTTTGAGGCCAGAAACGCTCGCCTTTGCCGCCTGCCATTATTACCGCGGTGATCTTCATAAATCCTCTTCCTCTCCTACGCGTTATCCTGCGAGTTGATCATCAACAAAAATTATCTCATGACCCTGATATGTTGTTAACACAACATCCGAACAAAACCCAAAAACACATAATAAACTATTTTAAATTATATCACATTATAGCTTGATTGTCAATAGTTTTTGCCACATTTACTCGAATTAACCAAAATTACGGGGGCGGATACCGTATTCACGCATAAAACAATTTATACCATGCCTCAGCAGACATGGTATAAATCCCGAACATATTTATTCAACCCATTTTACAGCGTTGGTCTTCTTGGAAAGTTATTTTTTTCAGTTATCTTCCCTCATACATTCTCGCGTAATAATCCTGATACTCTCCGTTTATGATGTGCTCCCACCAATCGCGGTTTTCAAGATACCACCGGATAGTCTTCTGTATTCCGTCCGCGAATTTCGTTTCGGGAAGCCAGCCAAGTTCGTTGTGTATCTTTGTCGGATCGATAGCATAGCGCATATCGTGCCCTTTGCGGTCTGTGACGTATGTGATAAGGCTTTCGGGCTTGCCGAGCGCCTTGCAGATGATCTTCACAATGTCGATATTCTTCATCTCGTTATGACCGCCGATGTTATATACTTCGCCGACTGTACCTTTGTGGATTATCAGGTCAACAGCGCGGCAGTGGTCTTCAACATACAGCCAGTCACGGACGTTCAATCCCTCGCCGTAGACAGGCAGAGGCTTGTCGTTTAAAGCGTTTGCTATCATCAGCGGTATGAGCTTTTCGGGGAAGTGATACGGTCCGTAGTTGTTCGAGCAGCGCGAGATCGTCACCGGAAGCCCGAACGTTCTGTGATACGCCTGCACAAGCAGATCCGCGCTTGCCTTTGAAGCGGAATAGGGGCTTGAGGTGTGTATCGGGGTTTCTTCTGTGAAGAACAGATCCGGTCTGTCGAGCGGCAGATCTCCGTAGACCTCGTCGGTCGAAACCTGATGATAACGCTGTATCCCGTACTTGCGGCAAGCGTCCATCATTACCTGAGTTCCTATGATATTTGTGTTAAGAAAAACGCCCGGATCCTCAATGGAACGGTCAACATGGCTTTCCGCCGCGAAATTCACAACAATATCGGGATGTTCTTCCTCAAACACCTTGTAAACCGAGTCGCGGTCAGTGATATCCACCTTGCAGAAGCGGAAATTCGGATCATTTATTACCGGCGCGAGCGTTTCCATATTGCCCGCATAGGTAAGGCAGTCGAGGCATATTATGCGGTAGTCGTGGTGTGTTTTCAGCATATAATGCACGAAATTTCCGCCTATAAATCCCGCGCCGCCTGTTACGATGATCTTCATATATTATCCCCCGAAAGTCTGATGAGATACTGACCGTATTCGGTCATTTTCAGCTCCTCACCGATTGCGCGAAGCTGTTCTGTGCTTATAAAACCGCGGCGCCACGCTATCTCCTCGATACAGGAGATATAAAAGCCCTGCATATCCTGAACTGTCTGAACAAATTCTGCCGCCTTCAGCATTCCCTTGGGCGAGCCTGTATCAAGCCACGCCATTCCGCGCCCCATAAGAGTAACGTTAAGAGAACCCTCGGACAGATATTGATTGTTTATTGAGGTTATCTCGATCTCGCCGCGAGCAGAGGGCTTGACATTCTTTGCGATCTCAACGACCTTGTTGTCATAGAAATACAATCCCGGCACCGCATAGTCGGACTTTGGCTTGGCAGGCTTTTCCTCGATAGAGATGACCTTGTTGTTTTCGTCAAATTCAACCACGCCGAATTCCCGCGGGTTTGCTACGGGATAACCGAAAATCGCCGCGCCGCCGTTTTTGATCTGTTCCTGCGCGTCTTTCAGTACCTTAGAAAAATACTGCCCGTAAAACACATTATCCCCCAGAACCAGGCACACGCTGTCATCGCCGATAAATTCATCACCGAGAATAAATGCGTCCGCAAGGCCCCGAGGCTTGTCCTGAACCTTATATTCTATGTGTATCCCAATGCGGCTGCCGTCACCGAGGAGCCTTTCATAGTTGGGTGTATCCTCAGGGGTAGAGATGACCAGGACATTTCTTATTCCCGCAAGCAAAAGTACCGACAGCGGGTAGTAGATGAGCGGCTTGTCATAGATCGGCAGTAACTGCTTACTGACCGCGATAGTATTGGGATAAAGGCGAGTTCCTTTTCCTCCTGCCAGGATTATGCCCTTCATTCGTTCCCCTTCTTTCTGTAAATAATGAATTTGCTGAAAAGATAATTCAGTACGATTATTATTGCATTTACCAGACATTTTGCAATAAGATTGTTCCAACCCCAGTACAGCAGCAGCCACATTCCGCCGTCGTCGATCAGAAGCGTTCCGATCCGCATTCCCCAGAAGCTGAAAAAGGTTTTCCATGACAGCTTCTGCCTGAACACAAGAAGCGTATTTGTAAAATACGCAAACATAACGGCTGCAATAAATGCCACGGTATTTGCGGCGATATCGTCGGTAAACAGCGACAGTCCATAGTAAACGGCAGTGTTTACCACCACCGTCATCACGCCCCAGAAAAGGTAGCGCAGAGTTTCGGCATACTTGTGCAAAAGCGGTTTTATCTTATTGAGCATTTTTAAGATAGTCCTTTATATTTTCAGCATATTCAAGTGCGTGTTCGATACATATATCCATGTTGTAATACTTAAATTCGGCAAGTCTGCCGCAAAGAAAAATGTTGTTATATTTCTTTACCTCATCAAGGTATCTGCGGTATATCTTATTGCTTTCCTCTGTGACGACAGGATAATACGGCGTATTGCCTATTTCCGCATTTCTGTCATATTGAAGCGGATATTCCGTTGCAACGATGCTGCCGCTGATATGACTGTCGTCAAACATTATCTTGCGGTATTCCGTGCTTCTTGTATATCCGTCTGCCTGCGGGTAGGAAACTATCTCACCCGGCAGCACGCTGTTTTGTTCGCTGTATTGGTATCTTATATCCAAAGAACGGTAGGGAAGATCTCCGTATTTCAGTCCGAACAATTCGTCGATAGGACCGGTAAACACAAGGCATTCGACCGTTTTGTTGTCATAAAGCACCCGTCTGTTCGCCTCGTCAAATGTAATATGCTTTAAAGCGTCCTCATTTAAAGTGAGTTTAATGTTAGGATGATCAAGCATATTGCGGAAGATCTCAATAAAGCCGTTTTTCGGAAGATACTGAAAATCCTTATTGAGATAGCGCTCATCATAATTCATCGCCATCGGTACACGTTCAAGAACATACTTGTCTATTGTATCGACGCCGACTCCCCACATTTTTGAGATATAGGTCTTATATGCTTTCTCAAATAACAGTTGGGCATATTCGCTGATATCCTTGTCTTCTGAATCAACAAGCTTTAATATCGGTATACGGTCGGCGCCCGGATATTCCTTACGCATTTTTGCCAGTAGCGACTCGGCTTTTTCCGCACCTACAAGCTGCTGCATGGTTTTGAAATTGAACGGAAGTCTGACGTAATTCCCGTCAATGAAGCTCAGCAACTTCGTTTCGTGCGGAAACAGCTCGGCAAACCGCATCAGGAATTTGATGATAAAAAACTTGTTTGTGTTCAGGAAATGCGGACCGTATTTCTGAACCAGGATCCCTGTTTTCTCGTCGTATTCATCGTATGCGTTTCCGCCGATATGACTGCGGCGCTCAATAATTTCAACTTCTCGGTCCATATCCTCCGCGATCTTTCGTGCGATAATACTGCCGGAGAAGCCCGCGCCGACAATGATTACTTTTCCCATTCTATCTCCCAATCCTTAAAATGATGTTCATATTCGAACCCGGTGGTCTCTTTAAACTTAGTGTCGTCAAAAACCGTGCTGCCCGATTCGATTTCCAAAGCATGTTCCGGCCAAGGAACAAATTCCACAGAGGCGTTATACTTTGCGGAAATGATATCAGCCATTTCCTTAAGGCTGTAATTTTCGCCTCCTATATTAAATACGTCATTTATGCATTTGTCCGAAAAAGCCCCCGCGATCAGCGCATTGCACAGATCGCTGACATGAGTGACTGTTCTTCTCACACTGCCGTCACCGTAAAGGGTGATCTTCTTTTCTGACTGAGCGCTTTTGATCATAAATTCCGCTGTTCCGTAAGAGCCTGCCCCTTCGACCTCTGTTCCGTAAGGAACACATATCCTGAAAATACAGTATCTGAGACCGAACATCTTGCCGTATTGCTGCAGATATTGTTCGCAGGCGAACTTATTGACCGCATATACCGTTTTGAATTCTTTTGGAGCGTCTTCTTTAAGAGGACTGTGGCTGCCCTTATAAACCAGCCGCGTCGAAGGGAAGATGATCTTCGCGCAGGACTTTTGCCTTCGGTATTCACTTATAAAATTAAGCAGCCCCAGTTCATTTACCGAAACAAATGTCGAAAAATCGTCAAACCCCGCCGCTGTTCCGGTTTTTCCGATCATGAAGAAAACAATATCACAATTAAGATCGATCCTCGCAAGATCGGATCTATCAAGGATATTGATTTGTGTGTAGTTATCATTTCCGTCAAAAGACAGATCCGTATAATCATAAAGCTTTATATTATCAGCCTTATATCTTCTTTTTAAACACTGATAAAGATTTCTGGCAATATAGCTGTTTGAGCCGACAATTGCGATTTTTGTCAATCCGCCGCTTCCGGTCAATACAACTTCTTTCATCAAACCGCCGCCTTTCTTTCAAAAAGCGGTGAAAATGACGAAATCAGTGGGTAATTACCTCTGTTGGAAGTTTTTTCCAATTGAGCGGTTTGCCCAATTTCCCGGTTTTTCAGCCAATCAACTGTCTTTAAAACGCTTTCTTTGACATCTGCTTTACATTCAAAGCCGGTATCGTTAAAAAGCGCGTCTAAATCGAAGTTTGAATAATCGGTGTAGGTTGGATCGTTATATTTCCCTAAATTCAACTGTGCTTCGGGACAGATAATGTCTCGGAGCTTTATAATTATTTCCTTAAATGTCGGGATCTCTCTTGAGCCGATATAATACTGTTTTCCGTTTATTCCTTTTGTTCCGACGGCTATCAGTCCCTCAACGGCGTCGTCGATGTATGTCCAATCGTATTTATTGTTCCCTTCGATCAGATCAAGCGACTCGCCTTTGAGCAGCTTGCTGATAAAGAAATTAGCGGTTCTATTTGAAAAATCTCCTTTGCCAAATACATTTGTAAAAGCAGTCGAGTTAAATTCCATTGTATCCTTTAAAACTACGTTGCACAAATTCCTTGCACACATTTTACAAACGCCGTACACGCTTGCGTTGGAAACCGTATTGTCATACGCCGCGCCCTTGAGATATTCCTGATTTGTCCCGACAAAAACAAACTTGCGGCATCCGATCTGTTTCGCAAGCAAGGCGCAATTTATCGACATGGAGATGTTTTCTTTTTGGATATCAATATCCTTATATGCTGCGGCTGAGATCCCTCCCCATGCCAGATGATAAAATACGTCTATTTTTTCATCGGTCACAATTTGTTCGGCGATCTTTTCCCAATCATTGAGATCGCCTATTATTGTGATCACATTTTCGGAAGGAGTCAAAAGGGCTTTTTCACTTTCACTGTACAAGATCGCATAGACTGTATTTTCCGCGGAAAGCTTATTTACAAGACTTCTGCCTATAAATCCTCCCGCTCCCGTAACGATGACTTTTTTCATTACTTGTTTTCCTCCATGCTGAAATTAACATCGCTTTCAGAGAGGGTAACGGCGTTTCTGTCGCCGTCCGACATTATAAAATCGCTGCCTTTCCAGTCTATCGCAATATCGGGATCGTTCCACCTTATCGTTCTTACAAGCTTTCCATCATAATAATCATCAAATTTATACAGAACGGAAGTGTTGTCCTCAAGCGTCACAAAAGCGTGACCAAACCCGTTGGGAATGAGTATCTGCTTATGGTTTTCCGCACTGATCATATGAGCTGTCCATTTCTTGAAGGTCGGGGAATCCTTTCTCAGGCCAACTACCACGTCATATATCGCCCTGTGAAGCACGCGAACCAACTTTGTCTGAGGGTGCGGATTGTTTTGAAAGCGGATGCCCCGCAATTCCAGTTCTGTTACTGTCAGCTTCCCCATTTCACTCAATCCCTTTCAAATTTATCAACAAGTTCGCTCTGCCTTACTATCTCTGCGAACTTCGCTTTTCTCTTATCCATATCCGCAATGCACTCCGCGAAAGCCTCTATCGACTTTCTGAACGTATCGTCGTCGGGAAGCTCCACCGTCTTTTCGCCGTCGGCATTCCGTACCGTCATGACGGGCTTATACCCCGCCGGCGCGGTCAGTATGCGGTTAGTGTAAATACTCCCCGTGCTCCCCCATATATCAAGACTGCATCGGTAGCTGTTGTCCATTCCGAACGATACCTGTGCGGTAAGTCCGCCGTCATTTTTCAGCGTAGCGCTGCCGCAGATATCGACCTCAAAGCCCTCCTTTCCGCATAACTGCGAGTCGGTAACTCTTGCGGAATCCCCAAGCAGCATCGAAGCAAGCTTCAGCGTATAGCCGCCGCAGTCCAGCAGCGCGCCGCCGCCCAGAGCCTTGCAGTAGCGGAAATCATTCGCGCCGCGAAACGGGAAACCGAAGTCTATCCGTATCAGCCGCACGTCGCCGATAGCTCCGCCGCTTATCTGCTCCTTAACCCAGTCAAGCTGAGTGTGATACGCGAACATATAATTCTCATGAACCGCAAGCCCTTGCTTTTCCGCGATTGAAACAAGTTCTTTTGTGTCCTCGAGCGAGGTCGTGAACGGCTTTTCAAGAAGAACGTGCTTACCGTTTTCCAAAGCCTTTTTAGCCCACTTAAAATGAAGCGCGGGAGGCAGCGGTATATATACCGCTTCTATCTCGTCAGAGCTTATCAGGCTCTCATATCCGCGAAATATCTTCCCGCTGTGCTCTGCGGCGAATTTCTCCGCTTTTTCAAGCTCGGAGTGTCTTACCTCGTCGCTGTCCTCGTCGGAGAACTCGCGCTCGGTCGCCGCCGCAAGTCCGATATATTCAAACCCGTCCAGTGTTTTCAGCGCCGGCATAAACCGACGAAACGCTATTTCCGACGGGCAAAGCACGCCGATCCTTATTTTACTCATTTCATATCTCCAATAACGACAGCAGATTTCTCAGCTGTATATTCAGCACATTGTTGTACTGTACCATCTCGTTGAGCGTCCGATAATCCGCCCAGAAGTACCCCTCGGGCAGCATCGGAACCTTATCCGCGTCCACACGCAGCACGATGTTACGGTTTTGCTCGCAGTAAAAACGTCCGCCCTCTTCGGAAAGGATAACATTATTTCTTATGCAGCTCTCGTCTTTCATACAGTCAAAGAAAAACCGCGTTATTTCATCGTATTCGCTCTCGGGCGTTCCCGCTTCGAGCTGCACCGATGGAGCAAGCTCCATACCGTCAAAGCAACCTGCCTCATGCAGTCCTTGTACAAGGAATTTTGCCTTGCCGTCAAATTCCGCGGAAAGAAGCCCGAACACCGCCATTCCGACCGCCTCAAACAGCGGCTGAGTCCAGCGTGTGACCTCGCGTCCCTCTATCTCGATATCCGCAAATATGACCTTAAACGCGTATTTTTTCTTGTGAACAATTTCGCTGTCAGTGAAATCCCAGTCGTAAAGCTCCTTTAGCGGAACTGTCTCATTCCGACCCGCGTACAGCATTTTGTAATTGTTTATATAGCGGTATATCCGCACAAAATCATCATGCTCGGATTTGTCGAACATAGACCTGAACAGAGCCTTATCATGAAAGAGCTCAAGCGTTTCCCCGCGCTCACTGTCGCTCATGTCCGCAAGAAAGAACGGAATACAGCTCAATACCGTTCGCGTATCCATATTGACGAGGTTATCTGTCTTCATCAACTGTTTAAGCTGCCCCATAGTCATCCACATATGACTTGTCAGCACCTCGATATCCTCATCGACCATTATCATAATATTGCGGTTGCGCTTGCCGAGGAATCTCGACGACTGCTCCGACTGTATCTGATCGAAAATAATGGTATGCCTGTCCGCGTTAAGAAAGTATTCGAGATACGCGGGCTTTCTTCCGCCGTGCTTTTGGGTGAAATTGCTTTTCGTCGCCTGTATCGTCGGAGATATCTGTATCTTATTTACGTTTCCCGGCTCGATCTTTGCCTGCATAAGCAGATGAAGAACGCCGTCTATTTCTTTGCAAATTATACCCAAATAGCCTATTTCGTCCTGTATCAGAACAGGCTGTTCCATAACCGGATCGCCGTCCTTGTAATGCCTCAGACCGCGTATCTGAAAAAAACTGTTGTTCTGATTTCGTATCACTCCGCGCTCTTCGTCGTAAAACCAATTCGGACTGTCGGAAAGCTTGTTCTTAACTACAGATACTTTCAGATTCTTGTTCTTTTCCGCTATCCACGACAGGATCGCTTCCATCGTATTCTGTGGTTTCCCGCTGTACGATCTCAACAGCTTCTGTATCTTTGAGTTCATTCTTGTTCTCCCGTTCAAAGTTCAGCTTTTCTCCCACAACAACGATCGGTCTGTTCAAACTGCGTGTGTTGATGCTCAGAATGTACTCTCCCATAATACCCAGGAAAAACAACTGTACCGCTCCTATCAGAAAAACTCCGATAAGCAGCGACGGTGTTCCGATCGGATATGTATCCCAGTTTATGATCTTCAGCACAAATACAACTATCGCCATGATAACGCTTATTATTCCGAGAATGGCTCCCACAAATGTAGCCATTCGCATGAACGTCTTTGTGTATGCGGTTATGCCTTGCATTGCCAGATCATAATTTTTGGCAAAATTGGCGTTTGACTTTCCTCGCTCGCTTTGAAACTGCTCGTAATTTACGATCGACATATCCATCGCAAACTCACTTACAATACCCTTTAAGTACGGCATAGGATCTTGAATTTTTTGCATAACTTCGATAAAGCATCTGTCATACAAACCGTACCCGTTGAAATGCTGTACCTGAGAGACCTGAGAAAAAGTACCTATTATTTTATAATAAAGCGTCCGCAAAGAATATATGAACCGATTTTCCTTCGATTTCAGCTTCTGCCCCACAACTACCTTACTTCCCTGTTCCCATTTCTCCACGAACAGCGGCAGGTTTTCGGGCGGATCCTGCAGATCGCCGAACAGCATAAATACAGCGTCACCGTCGCCGTAATCCTTAAGACACGCAAAAACGTTTCGGGAAAAACCAAAGTTTTTCGCGTTGCGGACGCCTTTACATTTTGTGTCCTGCGCGCATACCTCCCTGATTTTATCCCATGTGTTGTCGGGCGAATGATCGTCAACAAAAATTATCTCATAGTCGTATGCCGTCAGCTTTTCGGAAAAAACAGATGTAAGTCGATCGCGCATATTCTGTATACTCTTGCTGTCATTATAGCACGGTATCACTACGCTTATCTTTTTCATAAAAATCTCGTTCGCTCGTTCAGAGCTCTCCTTAACTTTAAATTTATATTGCTTTATCTTGTCCGGCGGCCAATTGATGACATACAAGTTTACAGCATTTTATGCGTTTTAAAAATAACCGGAATATCAGCAAAACACACAATAAACTATTATGAATTATATCATATATACGCACGATTGTCAATAGTTTTTGCCGCTTTTCCTCGAATTAACAGAAATCATAGAACAAGCCTGACAGCTTTCAAAAAAATTATACCATAACCGTAAGGTTATGGTATAATCGCCCGACATGCGCGAAGCAAATCTTTGATTTGCGTATGCGCGAGGGCATTGAAATCAGTATAATAAAAGCATTCATGCTTTTATTATACCATAACCTTACGGTTATGGTATAACTGCCTTTAACGATATCGGTATTCTTAGTCAACGTACCGCGGCGGTTTGGGGGATAACCAAAGCGCAAAAGCCGCCCGTCCTCTTTCCGTGAAATATCATTTCAAATAATATTTTCTGTTCAGCTTTCCGTTGTAGGTTCTTTCAACTTTATCAACCTGTTCGTAAAATCTGGGAACTTTATAATTTTCGAGCTTGCTCGCCATATGATCTCTGACGTTTTTCACATTGAACAAAACATCTTTTTTCATGACGATCAAAAGCTTAAGCGCCTTTCCGGTGATGTTGTCTTCCACCGGAATGCAGATACAGTCTTCGATCCCCTCATACGAGAGCGCCGCTTCCTCTACTTCCGTAGGAGCGACTTTCAAGCCGCCCACATTGATAACATCGCCCTTCCTTCCGGCTATGTAGATAAAACCGTCATCGTCAATATAACCAAGGTCATTGGTGTAAACTATCCCGTCAACCAGCACTTCTTTCGTGAGAAGCGGCTCATTGACATAGCCCTTCATATTGATATCTCCGGCACAAGCAAGGTATCCCATATTTTCCTTTGACGACTTTATTTCCTTTCTGTTCTCATCTACGATCATAATTTTGGCATTGGGCATAGCTTTACCGATACATCCCGTCAATCCGGGATATTCATTGTAATTATACATACAAACAGACGCGGCTTCCGATGAGCCGTAGTTGTTATAAAGTCGGGTATTTGGCAGCAATCCGCACAATTTCTGTTTGTCGGGTTCAGGCAATGGTGCTGTCGCGGATTCAATAAAATCTATTTTATCTTTATAAGCGCCTATATGGTCTCCTGTCAGCGAAAAGATCACCCTTATGAACGAGGGCGGCAGGCAGCACGCGATGCTGCCGTCATGATCTAAAGCTTTAAAAAAAGCCTTAATATTTGTCATGCCGTTTAATATGTAGATGGTACTTCCATTTACCATCGTCGTAAAAAATTTACGTATCGCGTTAGCGTGATTCAACGGCCCCGGCACGATCAACACAGTATCTTTACGGTATCCGCATCCGAAAATTAGATTTTCCGCAGTTGCAACAAGAGCTTTGTGGGTAAGCTCGACTCCCTTTGAAGCGCCGGTCGTTCCGGTGGTAAACAGTATATCGGCTGAATCCTCCGGCTTTGGAAATGAAAATGTATCATCGGTGATATTCTGTTCATCGGCACAGGATATGATGTTGTTTCTGGGAATATACAGGGCGTCATATGTTTTCTTCGAATCGTCCAAGTCGGCAACGATCACTTTTGCGCTTAGCTGTTTTGCGACTTGAAGCATCCCCTCATCGGATATGCTTTTTTCTAAGGATGCCACCACGCCTCCGCTTAAATGTATCGCAAGATAAGCCACAGCATAATCAAGAGACTGGCTTGCGCATATTACCGCAATGTCGCCTTTGTGCAGTCCTGCTTTGCTCAAATACTTACTGTATCCACATACCAACCGATACAATTCGTTATATGTTGTTTCTTTGCCTTCCGCGATCACAGCAACCTTTTCGGGATACAGTCCGGCCCAATCCGAAACATATTCTACCACAGTCTTTTTCACGATCTAACCTCCTGCATAAGTTACAAGCTTCATTTTGTGTCCTGCTTATTTTTTTTCTGCAATAAGCTTCCCACAACCGTAAATACAGTAGCCGCTATCACCGAAATATAGGTTTCTGTCAGATACGGGCTTATTGGATAAGTGCCAAAGATATTTTCATATATTATCCAGAACAATCCTAATAAACTTGTTAATATCATTCCAACTATAGCGCCGGATTGAGATATTTTTTTCCAATAGATACCCAACAGCAGTATAATAAACAGGCTTCCCCGGATACTGTAAGCAAAATAAACAAGATCCAAAATAGTTGACGAGCCGTTAAGCAGCACACTCATAAGAATACATACCGTTCCCGCAACAAAGGTCGCCGTTCTTGATACCTTTAAAATTGCTTTATCATCTGCGTTGTTTTTGTTTAAAAATTTCAGCTCGCAAAAAATATCACGGCTGAAGATCGTACCGCACGCCAGAAATATTGGTGCAGCGGTTGACAATATCGCCGCAAATATGGATGCCATCACCACACCCCCTGCCATAGGCGGCAGGGTCATCAAAAGTTCCGACAATGCCAGCTTGGGATTTTCCAAAAACGGAAATTTTACCTTTGCGATCATTCCAAGTATTGCTGTTATTATTCCGAATGGCGCTACCAGAACCGCAATCGCGTAGGAAGACTTTACTGCCGTTTTCTCATCCTTTGCGCCCAAGATAGGCTGCAGACCCGCTTGTGCGGTACAGGCGCCCAGAACAGACGCGATGATCCATGAACTTACCTTGGGAAAACCAATGGTAAATCCCGAAAAATATGACTTTGGCAATGTATCTGTCAGCGTTGTCCATCCTCCGACGTCTTTAAGACACAGGAATAGCGCAAGTAAGCTGCCGCCGTACATAACGACCATATGGAGAATGTTGGTATATCCGACTGCGGGCATACCGCCGCAAACAGTATAGATCAGCACCCCGTATCCAAGTATAAGAATGGCGGGCGCGGCTTTCAATCCGAATAATGCTTCCCCCAGAGAACCTAAGGCGATCATCTGGGATACACCTACCGTAGCCATTACAAGTAATAGCAACGCCCCGGACACAATACGCGCCTTTTTTCCTATATATTTCCCAATGATCCCCGATACCGTAGGTGTTTTCAGACTTCTGAACAATTTAGCAAAAAACAGAGCCAGAAAGCAGATCCCCAGCCCATTGGCTATGGTATACCACGCGCCGGATATCCCATAAACGTATCCGTATTCCGATACGCCTGTGGTAGATGTGCCTCCCATCCACTCTCCCGCGCTTGCCACAACGCACAGGCCAAATCCGAGACCGACTCCGTCAAATGTTTTGGAGGTCTTTGCTTTCTTCCTGCTCCATACACCGACCAAGATCGTAACAATTACATATAAAACGACAATTGTTATTTGCAGCATTACGCGTACCACATCCGTTTCTGTAATTTTTCATATTCTTAAACGATCGAATATGAATAATCGCTCAACCGTTTTTCAGTCTTGTCACTGTTTCGGTAATGGCATCTATGGAATTCAGATTCTCCGGCGCAAGCTCCTCCAGATCGAAAACTACCCCAAATTCCTGCGAAAGCTCCGTAACAAGGGTCACAATGGATATGGAATCCAATATTCCATCGTCGACCAAAGCGTTCGACGCCGTAAAATCGATCTGCGGCAGAGCCTCCGATAAGATCTCCAAAATACGTTCTTTCATTTTCATCAACCTTTCTGATTTTATTTGAGGGAACATTACAGATCCCGTTATTGCCTAAAAATTTATATACACAAACGAAGCCGCATCATATGCGGGTCCCCACAGCCCAAACGTCAGTACCCCCAGGATCGCCGCGCTGTAAAACACGCTGCGGAATACTACGTTCCAGCCTGCTATCTTTTCGCGTATTTTTATTTTTGTTTGCAAATAGTCCACTACCCACAGTATAACAATACAGATCAGCGCGAGATTAAACTCGTAACTGTTCAGTCCCAGCGAGTAAATGTAACCGTCAACAAGCTCCCACGGTCTGAGATCCGTGAATATTTTTCCAAGCATTCTTCCGGATACCGCCAAATCTCCGGGCGTGACAATTATTCTGGAAACACATACGATAGAGAATGTCCTCGCCATCTGAAAGAATTTATAGCTTGACGATTCGGTGTTGATGTGCAGCGCCTTGCTTAAAGCCTCGAGCTTTTTGGAGAGCAGGGCAGACAGGATAATAAGAGTACCCCAATAAAGACCCCAGACTATGTAATTCATGCCTGTGCCGTGCCACAGCCCTGTAAGTATCCACGTTATGGCAAGAGGGATTATAGTCGAAATCGCTCTGCTCACCGTTTTGCCGATGTGAGTGCGTATCCAGTTGGTGAATTTTATCATCTTCGGCGAGACCGCAACGGGCATATAAACATAGTCCTTGAACCATGTGCCGAGCGAGATGTGCCACCTTCTCCAGAACTCCGCGACGGTCTTTGAGAAGAACGGGTGGTCAAAATTCTTATCCAGCTCCAGCCCGAGCATCTGCGATATTCCGGCCGCTATATCCATACAGCCCGAGAAATCAGCATACATCTGAACAGCGGAAAGCATAGCCGTCACGAAGATGATCGCTCCGCCGTAATTATCGTGATTTGCGAAAACGGTATTTACAACAGTAACAAGGCGGTCCGCCAGCACTATCTTCTTGAAAAATCCCCACAGCACCAACTGCGCGCCGAATGTTATGTTTTTGTACGAGAACGCTTGTCCCTTGAACATCTGCGGCGCGAGCAGACGGTGGCGCGAAATGGGACCCTGCAATATCTTCGGGAAATAGATCAGAAAAGCAAGCAGCTTGAAGTAGTTCTTTTCCGCCGTATCTTTTCTCCAATAGACATCCGCAACATAGCTGATAGCGGAGAATGTGTAGTACGAAAGACCTATGGGAAAGATGAAATTCACCGTCGTCCACTCGAAAAATTGAGACAGTTTTATGACAGACAGAGCGGCGACAAGCGTTACCGCCGAAAACGCTACAAAGAATTTACGCTTTTTCTTTTCCTTTTTATCCGTCGCTTCGATCACCCAGGCGGCACAATACACGATAATGCCGATAAATACGGGGTACGCCAGCACCTGCCAGCCGCCCACCAGACAGAAGATAAGACTGCCGACAAGAACAACTATCCATTGGTTCTGCGGTTTTACCGCGTAGTAATAAACCACTATGACCGCAACGAAGATAAGAAAAAACCCCGACACAAAAGTCATGGAAAGGCTATCCCAAAACTGCGCTGCGTCAAAAGCTCCTGTGAACATCGCAATTCACCTTTCTATATGTGTGATACGGTTTGAAAAGTATCAGACCCTTCAATAATATTGCTTTTCGACGGATCGAAGATCAAACACTTATCAACGATCTGTTTTGTATTCCGGTCATATACAATGCAGACAACTCCGTCCGGAATACCTGTGATCGGCTTGCCAGCATAGGAAATTACTCTTCCGGACAAATTGACCGCAAGCTCTTCATCTCCCAACCGAAAAGATGCATTCCGATCTCCGAGGTCTGTATTTTCATACGAAATTCCCGGATGTTCGATCACCCAACAGCCGTTTTCCGAAGAATCCAGAAAACTCATATCAAACCCCAAGTCGGCAGCGTCCCGCTTAAACGCTTCATACGCGGGGTCGCTCTCATCGACCGACTGCTTTATGATAACAACCGTCTTGTCATCGCGCAAAAGCTCGTAAATATAATCTCTCCTGCCATTTATCATTGGGATATAGGTGTTTTGCCTCCACGCCAGAAGCTCGTCCCAAGAGCTGTAATATGGGTCTCCTCTATGATCGAAAAGATCATAGTTTTCCTTCAGGTACTTTCCTAAATAAGCGCTTTGTTTTCTTGCACCCTTTGTGTTAAGGTGTCCTTCAACCCAAAGGTCACTGTCATCAAAACCCGTCTCGGCATCCAATAAATTATAATTGATAAAAGGAACTCCATGATCCGAAGCCAGAACGGAGATATAATTAAAATATGGCTGATGAAGACTTCTGTCTTCTATATTTGAAGCTATAAAAACAAGCGGAATATTTTCCCGATCGCATCTTTCAATTATTTTCATAACGAATTCCAACTGCTTTTGCGGTATTTTCTTAACAGTATCCACACCCTCCGCGCTGCCGGAAGTCCACAGTTTTTCATCCCTGCCATATCCGAAAATAAAGCTTCCCTTGCTGATATTCTCCAAGTTAGCGTCTGAATACCATATAAAATCTCTCGCGTTGAGTTCGGAATACCTTGCGTGAGATATAGGAAATTCAAACAGCATATTCAGCCACAGATCTTGAGGAGTCGATGCTTGGATCGTTTCAAATTTATTTAATGAAAAACGCATCCCGAAAATATTATGATACTTTGACGATTCGACCAATTCCTCTTGCTCTTTATATACGGCACAAATATCAAAGACAACAACTTTCGGCGTACTGCATTCCAGTGCTTCATTAAGCATATAATAGCTGTTCCAGGCAGGCTGATCCGATCCCCATAAAGCGTAGCCGGAAATACCGTAATCTTTCCACAGCACTTCACAATCCTGATTAAAGCCCAGACGGCTTGAACCGATCATCAATACATCCACCGAATTCTTGGGTTGATCATAGTAATTTTCCATCGGTGAAATTCCGTCTTTTGGGAGCATAATATCATTAAGAAATTTCATTCCTCCGCAAACCAGCATAAATGTCAGCACAGCTCCCGCGGCCTTGGGCTTGCGTACCGCAATAATTATCATCACCGCCGCCGCGGCTGCCAGAAGTATGATCGCTCCGTAATCCGAAAAAAGCCTATGTATAGTTGCTTCAACAACGCAATTCGGCGTAAAATTCCTGTCAAATAATATGTCATTGCCGTCCTTTACAATAAAGCGGATCCGTTCGGACGGGCTTACTTCAGACTTACGATTTAATTCCGCGTAATACTGCGCGGAATATACTTCGTCCAGCCAATCGATCTCACCAAACGAATCAAACCTCTGAGCTTCGGTTATCTCCCCTATAAACTCATCGATAACGACAGGCATATTATAGCTGTAGCATTTGCGGATTTTACCGTTGAGCGAACTGATCCCGCCCGCATAAACGTTGTTATCGCAAATAACATCCCCCAGATTCCAGCAATAATATACCATTCCTCCGAAATTGTCCACAATACCGCCGGCACGACCAAAGCCATGTACTGTTGCTTTGTTGTAGCAGTTAATGATCTTCGCGGACACGTCACCGTGACTTGCTATTGAACCCACAAAAATTCCCTCAATGTATCCGCTCTCGATCCCGAGGTTACATACTTCTCCGCACAGCATGCCAAACAGCCCATTATAGCCGCAGTCATCCGAGCGTGTGACAGTCAGATCGCTTATCGTATGCCCGTCTCCGTTATAGCTGCCGCAGAAAAAATTATTTGTTTCATATTTCCCTATAGGTATCCAATTATTTATCTCCGAAAGGTCAAGATCAGCCGTCTGCTTGAGATACTCGCCCGAAAATGTTGTTCCCGAATTAACCAAATCGCGGAAAAGACAAAAATCCTCCACACTTGATATCAAAAAAGGATCTGCTTCCGTTCCTGTACCCACAAATCCGTAATCGCTCACCTTTCCTGATGTATGGTCTTTATATGGGTTTGTGATAATCAGAACCGACACGATCAAAGCCACCAAAATCAACAAAACGCACGTTACTATAATAGGCTTAGCATTAAACTTCTTCGGCTGTTTTTCGTCTTCCATATTTTTATTCGGCATATAACATAGATCCTTTCCACCGTTAAAAGCTGTTAAGTCCAGCGATATCCAAATGCCACGCCATAATCTTTGTTGTCACTATAACAAAGATTATGGCGGAAAAACGTAAAGCAAAAATTAAATTTCGGATTTCTTTATTATTTCACTGCCATTTAAGTATATCAAGTTTTCACGCAATTGTCAAGTGAAATTCAGGAAATTAAACTATTGGGCTTCATACCGCTGAAGGCGGGAGATAAGCAGATCTCGCTATCATATACTAAAATTGTTACGAAGTTAACGGTCAAAGTGTTTCTGAATGGTGAGGAGGTTTTCCGATACAGAAATGCAGCAGGAGAGAATCGTTCTGCTATCTGTTTTGAAGAATATTGAACAGAACTATTTGACTATGACTTTTTTGACGGATAAGGTGTGCCGTCCGACCTATACAGAAGTGCAAACGTGCGTGAGTTGGACATCTGTTTGAAAGATGTCAGTTTAGAATAGTTTTGTTGAGGCTCTAAAAAAATCAATGCTTAAATCCATTAATGTATGTAGAACCGATGAATAGAATTATTTTTACACCTATTCACGTTAGTGGTTTATTTGTAATATGGGGGTGTTTTATTGTTTATGGGTATGGACGGGTGAGTGTAAAAGGAATAATGCTAAACTCACCGATAGAAAAAATCGGCGGGTCTTCTTATATGCATAACTAAATAGGCGTAGCATACCGCTGCGCCTATCAGTGTTATTTGAAAAATAAAGAAACGGTAAGATCTTTCCGCAAACGGTTATTTATCAGAGATTGTCACACGTTACATCGAGCTGTAACTTTTTATTACGGTGTTATTGCAATTAAAGGACAAATAAAGGACAAAACGAATTTTCCAAGAAAAAAGAAAACCCGCAAATGGCTTAACATTGCCACTTGCGGATTCCAAAACGATGGTGGAGATAAGGGGATTCGAACCCCTGACCTCTTACATGCGAAGCAAGCGCTCTCCCAACTGAGCTATACCCCCGTTTAGACGTTAGAAGTTAGAAAGAAGACAGAAATAAAAGGTTAGATCACTAACTCCAACGAGTAAAATTATAGCATATTTTTGAAGTTTTGTCAAGGGGTTTTGCAAAAAATAAAGGCGAGCCGAAGCCCGCCTTTTGATCTGTTTGTTGTTAAGTGAGGTTTTCTGTGCCGCCATCAGCAAAAAAGCGTTTTCCTTGCTTTTTATGAAAACGCCGCACAAGGATATCCTGAGCGTTTTGTGCGGCGTTTCCTAAAACTCGCCGGACTATTGCCCGCCGATTTCAGAGCAAAACAACAAGATTTTATCGCTTAAGTATTATTTTTTTGCAGGCTCGCTGCTGTTGCTGCCGTCGGACGAAGAAGATTCTTCAACCGCGTCAAGGCTGTTTATGACCTGCTGAGCAAACGGGCGCAGCTTTTCGGGAATTTTACTGAGATCGCCGCTCTTTATCGCCGAGACCGCAACAGCAAGCTCTTCGTCGGTGATACCCGAAGCCTCGATCTGCGCAGAATACTGAGCAAGCACCGCCTCGATTTTTTCGTCCATAACAGCGCTTGGCTTAACGGCTTTCTGCACGCCGTTCTGGTCAATAACATAGTTGTCTCGGTAAATAAGGTCGCTTACCGTTACAAACTCATAGCCGCTGTCCTTCAGTTTCTTTAAGATCTGAGGAAGAGCCATTGTGGTATTCTGAAGATCATTATGGAACAGAAGTATAGAACCCGATTTTGTGTTCTTGATTATGCGCTTTTCAATGTCCTCAACGCTCGCTCCGTCCCAATCAATGCTGTCCGCATCCCACTGTATAGTTTTTAAACCCATTCCGTCGATCGTTGTAAGCATATTGTCGCTGTATTCGCCGTATGGCGCACGGTAAAGCGTGGGATCTTCACCTGTGAGCATCTTTATTTTTCTTGAACATTCGCGTGTGTCGTTGATAAGGTCGTTTACGCCTATCTGTGCAACGTGCGGGTGAGCATCGGAATGATTTCCGATCTCATGCCCCGCCTTATAAAACAGCTCGACATCTTCGGCGTGACGGTCACAAAAGTCTCCCGTAACAAAAAAGGTTGCCTTTGCGTCAAATTCGTCAAGAATGCTTAAAAGCTCGGCGGTATTGGAATTTTCCCAAGCAACGTCAAATGTCACGGCAATTTTGTTGTCATTTCTGTCAACACGGTAGATCGGCACAAGCCGCTGCTGCGCTTTTGTACCTACCGAAGTAATTGCCACGGTAACTCCCACCGCGACCGCAGCAATAACCGCCGCCGTTATCGCCGCAAAACGTTTTATTTGCCCTTTTGTAAATGTAACTGCTCTCATATATTTCCCTCCTGTCGTTTTGGTAATTGATATTATAATTTCGGGACAATTATGACAAGTTTACTAAAATTTTACAAAAAATACAAAATCTCTTGACAAATTTAATATTTAGTTGTATAATATAAGATGGAAGTTTGGCAATTGACAGATTTTATTCGGAGGAAGGCATTATGGCACTGGTCAATGTGATGGAAAAAATAGTGGATGAAAAACTTGAGGAAATGCTGAAAGGCGAGGACTGCTGCAAATGCGAAAAGTGCCTCGAGGATATGAAGTGCTTCGCCCTTAATAAGCTTCCCGCTAAATATGTAAGCTCTCACAACGGCGAGCTTTTCACTAAGCTTGACACTACCAAGCGCCAGCTTTCCGTTGATTTGAACATTGCGGTTTCAAGCGCTATTGACTGCGTGGCTACGCGTCCCGCGCACGACGCGCCTCAAAAGGAATAAGCTTTATATTGTCAATATGATCGTTCTTCCAAAATTATTGTGCTCATAAAGAAGTAAAGTCCCGAAGCAGTTTGCTTCGGGGTTAGTTTTTATTCAGTTACTCGTATAAATCGTAATTTAATAGTTTTTAGAGATTAGTAGTTAGTTATTTGGACGCTCAAACTAACTACCAGTAACTAATCACTAATAACTATCTGCGCTAAATTACGATTTATCTCTGTAACAGTTATATTTAAAATACAGTCCCCGCTGTACCGAAATACAGCGGGGCTGGTTATACTGTTTACTGTGTACTGACTGTTACACTACTCCGCCCTTGTTTATGTAAACGGGGAAGTCCGCAGAACCCGTGATTACTCTGCTTTTTGTTACGGTAACGTTCTTGTCGGCGATAGCGTCGATAAACGAAGCCTTTTCCTCGATGATCGTGCCTGCCATAACGATACTGTTCTTAACGACCGCGCCCTTTCCGATCTTAACTCCGCGGAACAGAACGCTGTTTTCAACCACGCCGTCAATAATGCAGCCGTCCGCGATAAGCGAGGACTTAACGGAGCAGTCGATGCCGTACTTCGCGGGAGCAACGTCATGAACTCTTGTGTATATAGGCTTTTCGAGATTAAATACTTCCTTGGAAACCGAACGCGTCATCATGTCCATTGTAGCCTTGTAGTAGGTCTTCATGCTGTCGATGACCTCATAGTATTGGTCATACTTATAACCTAAAACCTTATAGTCCTTCAGCTTGTGCTGGAGGATATCGGTCTCAAAGCTGTACAGGCTCCTGCACTCGCTCTCCCTGATAAGCTCCTCTAAGAAGGTCCTCTTCATAACGTAAACGTTCAGAAGAATGTTCATCTCGCCGCTTATCATCGGTCTTGCGAGAACATCATAGACCGCGTTGTTTGCGTCAACGTTTATAACGGTCTGCGCCATGGCTCTTTCCGTAGTATAAACGCCGCTTCCGTAAACGCAGGTTATATCCGCCTCGTTCTTCTCGTGGAACTCAACGATGGGCTTTAAGTCCATATTTGCGATCACATTCGCGTCAGCCATAACAACATAGTCCGCGCTGCTCTCGGTAATGAACTGACAAGCTCCCGCGAGAGCCTCAAGCCTGCCGCGGTAAATTCCCGTTCCCTCGCGTCCGTAGGGAGGAAGGATATGAAGACCGCCCGTCTTTCTTGCCAGATCCCACTCCGAACCCATTCCGAGGTGAGTCATAAGCGAATAGTAATTTTGCTTTGTGATAATTCCAACCTGTGTAATTCCCGAATTAACCATGCTCGAAAGCGGGAAGTCAACCAGACGGTATTTACAGCCGAACGGAACACTCGCCATTGCTCTCGCTTTTGTAAGCTCGGGAAGAAGCTGTTCGTGCATATTAGCGAAAATAAGCCCTAAAACATTAGCCATACTTGCCATATCAAAAACATCCTTTCCTATCTCATATATCCTTAGAAATCATAGCCTTTGGAGGAGCAACCGCCTTGTCCGAAACCTTTACGTTATGTCCGACTACAGCCACGCCCCATTCGTCCTTGTTCTCGATAAGCTCGGGACGCTCTCCGATATGCGCGTCCTCGCCGATCACACAGTTTTCGCCGACGATAGCGTATTCAATGACCGCGCCTTTTTTGATAACGGTATTCGGCATAACGATACTATCGCGTACGATAGCACCCTCTTCGACCGTAACTCCCGCAAAAAGCACCGAGAAGTCGATCATTCCGTTTACCTCACAGCCCTCCGCGATCATGGAGTTTTCGATACGGCTCTGCGCTCCCGCAAAATGAGGAGGCATAACGGGGTTTCTTGAGTAGATCTTCCAACTGTCATCGAGCAGGTCAAGCGGAACATTCGGGTCAAGAACGTCCATGTTTGCTTCCCACAGGCTGTCGATCGTTCCAACGTCTTTCCAGTATCCGTCAAAATGGTAAGCTACCATTTTCTCATTATTATCGAGCATCGCGGGGATTATGTTCTTTCCGAAGTCCTTTGTCGCGCCCTCGTCCTGTTCGTTTTCGATAAGGTACTTGCGGAGCTTCTGCCATGAGAACACATAAATTCCCATTGAAGCAAGGTTTGATTTAGGCTCCTTCGGCTTTTCCGCAAACTCCGTGATCTTTCCGTCAGCGTCCGCCGTCATAATACCAAAACGCGGAGCCTCCTCCCACGGCACCTCGAGAACCGCGATCGTCGCGTCGGCGTTATGCGTCTTGTGGAAATCGACCATCTTCGCGTAGTCCATCTTATATATATGGTCGCCCGAAAGGATTACAACATAGTCAGGATTATAACGGTCCACAAAGCCGATGTTCTGATAAATGGCGTTCGCCGTACCCGAATACCAAGCCTTTCCCGAAGCCGTTTCATAGGGCGGCAGAACATGAACGCCTCCGTGGGCTCTGTCCAAGCCCCACGGCTGACCGTTTCCGATATACTCGTTAAGCACAAGAGGCTGATACTGAGTAAGAACTCCGACAGTATCTATTCCCGAGTTTACACAGTTCGACAGCGGGAAGTCGATTATCCTGTACTTGCCGCCATAAGGCACAGCGGGCTTTGCCATATCCTGCGTCAAAGCATACAGACGGCTTCCTTGTCCGCCCGCAAGCAGCATAGCGACACATTCTTTTTTAATGTGATTCATAAACTGTTTCCTCCTATATTAAATTTAATAAATTGATTATTTAAATTTGAAATTTCAAAACCGCCCAACACTTCGTGTTGTGCTATCCAAGCGCAATAGCGTTTTTCGCCGCAGGCGAATAATGCGATCACTTCGTTCCGCTTCCGCGCTTGATTTTTGAAATTTCGCGCTCGGATATTATGTGGTAACAAAATTATTAAAACCACACAGTGGTATCAAACGAATTTCA
>JAFLUE010000169.1 GCA_022508945.1 Oscillospiraceae bacterium | reverse complement strand
TTTTTGTCGATCTGATGCAATACCGCGCGATATTGCCTTTCGCTATGTTGTAACAGATAAAAGTATTAAAAATGCCTGTCTCCCCCGCCTCTGTTGAACAGCTTTCGCGCAACCTCTAATCAATCATACCGACGAATTTGTAGTAAATATCAACGAGCTGCACATACTCACCGTCAATTTCTTCCGGCTCGTGGATTTCAATTCGGTCTATAAGCGTGTTTAAGAGTGCCTGAGTGAGTTCGCTTATATCCGAATAGCCTTTGATAAGATCGACGAAATTTGCGGCGTTCTCGTCGCTCTCGCGGCTTGTTGAAACGGTCTTGCTCAATTCGTCGATCTTGCTTTCAAGTTCCGCCTGTTCCCGTTCGTAGTTCGCGGTCAAGGTCTTGTAATTGCGTCCGCTTATGCTGCCGTTTGCGTTGTCCTCGTACAGTTTAGCGTACAGCTTGTCAAGCTCCGCAAGCCGCTTTTGAGCCTTTTTAATTTCCCTTTCGGCGCGTTTGGCTTGCTCCTTGTCGGCATTTCCGAGGCTCTCGATTATGCTTGCGATCATTCCCTCGTCATCGTCAAGGGCTTCGGCGGCAAGGCGTTTGATGTCCTCTGAAACTACCCTGTGCAGTTCGCTCGCGCATATCCTGTGCTTTGTGCAGGCGGCTTTTCCCTCGGTGCGGTAAGAATTGCAATAATAATCGTAATTCGCGTTAATATCGTCATCGTTCCAAGTCTTGTTCGACCGCGATGCCGTCAACGCATAACCGCAGTCCGCGCATTTTACCAGACCGCTGAATATGTTGTTGTACGGCTTTGTGTTCGGGCTTATCGTGCGCTTTCTTGCCGTTATCAGGCGGCGCACAAGCTCCCATTCCTCGGGGTCTATGATCGGCTCGTGCATACCCTCAACAACGAATGTTCCCGCGTCCGCGCGATTTTTTCTTTTTTCAGACCTGTAAGAGATTTTCGGGCGTTTCTGTCCGCGGATCGCGCCCTTGTAAACGGGGTTTTGGAGTATTTCACGAACAGACCCCATAGACCAAGCGTAAACTCGCTCGTCTGTATCGCAATACCTTTCAAAATGGTCGAACATCTCCGCGGCTGCCGCGGCGGGGCGGGGTATCTTCTCGGCGCGCAGCACCTTTTTTATTTGATGCAGACCCATTCCGTCACGCGCCATAGCATAAATGCGTCTGATGATCGGCGCAAAGCGTTCGTCGATTATAAGGTGGTTTTTGTCGTTCGGGTCTTTCAAGTAGCCGTACGGTGCTTTGACCCCTATGAATTTCCCCTGTTTCTGCCTTGTTAATAACGCCGACTTTACTTTCCGCGAAATGTCCTGAATGTACATATCGTTCAGTAAGTTCTTGAACGGCGTAATATCCATAGCGGTATTGTTGTAAGTGTCTACACCGTCCGTAAGCGCGATATAACGCACACCGTTTTCGGGGAAATACACCTCAATGTAAAGGCTTGTTTCAATGTGGTTTCGCCCAAGCCGCGACAAGTCCTTTGTTATCACGCAGTTGACCTTGCCCTCTTTAATATCGCCTATCATACGCTTGAAATCGGGTCTTTCAAAGTTCTTGCCGGAATACCCGTCGTCAATGTAATAATCCGCGATAACAAAGCCGTTTTCTCGGCAGTAGCGTGTTAGCATCTCTTTCTGCGTCTGAATGGACGAGCTTTCGTTCTCGGTGCCGTCGTCTTTGGATAAACGCAGATACAGCGCGGCATTATAAGTCTTTGGTTGTCCCATAATTAACTCCTTTCGCAAAAAGGACAACCGAGTGTATAAACATCATCATTATCATTATACACCGATTGTCCAAATTTTTCAAGTAGTTTTTTCGGCTGCGCCCTTTTCGCGCAGCTTTATTTTTCTTTGAATTTCATTTGTGAATACCCGCTTGAAAATGTGACCTTGCGGCTCGGAGCCTATGTAGTGCGGCTTTACAATTACCTTTGGGGTGGGTTTCTTCATCTGCACTCCCCCTTTAACTGTTCCTCTCCCGTTTTTTCTTTCTGTTCTGCAATAATGTCGATTGCGGCATAAATCTCGTCCTTCTGCGCGGCGGATAACTCCTTGCGAAGGTGGCGGCAAAATGTAGTTTCGCCTATGCCCAATACCTCGGCGATCTCATACAGATAGACTTTCTTTTTCTTTGCTGTCGTGCGTACATCGTTGTTCTTCTTCATAAGTTGTTCCTCCTTTGCAAAAAATATTTCAAAAACCTCTTGACATCTCTCCACTATTATGGTATGATAATAATAAATACGATAATTGTGGAGATGATAACATTATACCACACTTGTGCCGCGCTGTCAATCATTTCCACAAATATGGTAAATACATTTTTCAAGGAGGATATATGGAACAGACTGAAAACTACGGAGCGATATTCAGCAGAAGATTAAAGGAGCTGCGGCAAGAGCTGGGACTTACCATTGAGGAATTCGCGAAAGCGGCGGGGGTTTCCAAAAGCTCGGTAGGCTATTACGAGAGCCAAAACAGAGTACCCGACATTTTAGCCGCGGGGAGAATGGCGGATGTTTTGAATGTGTCGGCGGATTACCTCATCGGACGGAGCAACGCTCGGACACCGAAGGTCAAGTTAAAGAGCGTCTGTGACAAGATCGGACTGTCCGATAAGTCGGTGCTTATGCTGGCAAGGCTGAAAAACAATAACGATACGCGGCTCGGTACAATCAACCGTCTGCTCGAACAGGCGGACAGCGATATTGAGTACGATTACGATCTTGACGGGAAATACGATGGCAGTGTCTTAAATGCCATATGCCGTTATTTAGACCGTTATCATTCAATGGACGAGTTTCTTATGGATATTACATCAAGCTCCGATGAGGGGATAACGAGTTCAATCCAAAGCGCGATGTATCAGCTTATACTTAATCAAGTTATCGACGCGTTGAGGGAACAGCACAACAATCCGTATCCCGCGTTTGAGCCTTTTGACAAGTAACCTCAAAAGCTGAAACGACTGCCCCCGTCAGCTTATGAGCGACAAGGCTAAAAGACATAGACCAAAAAGACCTCCCGAGGAATAATTAAGCCAACGGAGGTCTTTGTTGTTACTCTGTAAAGGCGAAATGTCCTCGGCGTTGATCCGCGAGGTAAATCCAAAAACCGTTTCGGTTTACCTTGCTTATTTTAAGCAAAGCGGCAAAGAGCCTTTTAGGCTTTACCTGTGATTTTCACATCAAAGCCGCTTTCGGAATTTTGGATTTACCTCCGTTTTTTCAAACAGGAGCGTTCGGGGTTTCAGGGGTTTACCCCTGACGCAATGCCTGATTGATGAGCGTAGCTTGTCAATCTGGCTATTGCGTATAGCAAAAACGACTGACGGGGTAAGAATAGCGGCACAAAATGACTACAACCAAATTCAAAACTATTGGGTAAACTAAAAATTGCCAAAGGAGGTATATGCACTATGAGTGAGGTAAACGGAAAAAACCTGTCTATCTCGTTTCGGTTAGATGACGGGGTGATCGGTCACAACAACAGAGAGTTCATCGCCAAAAACATTGACGCGGGCAGAACGGGCGATAACATTATCTACGCGCAACGGGATATTCGCGAGATGTACAATGAATTGTTCGGACAGGCGCTTGCGGAATACAACGCTAAACAGAAACGGGCTGACCGCAAGATACCCGACTACTATGAGCATATAAAGAACGACGGTCGGTTAAAGCCGTTTTATGAGGTGGTCGTTCAGTTTGGTGATGTGGGGAGCTGCGGGCAACAGTCGGGTAATTGGGAAAACGCAAAGCAGATGTTGGACGAGTATATGCGCGACTTTGAAAAACGCAACCCTAACCTTAAAGTGTTCAACGCGGTTATGCACTTGGACGAGGCAACTCCGCATTTGCACATCGACTTTATCCCTGTTAAGCGCAATAATGTCAAGGGCTTGTCGGTCAAGGTGTCTA
>JAFLUE010000168.1 GCA_022508945.1 Oscillospiraceae bacterium | reverse complement strand
ATCACTTTGCGTCAGCAGAGCCGACGCAAAGTGAGAACCGCGTAAAATTTTTCTGTGAAAAATTTTACGCTTTTTGAAATTCGTTTGATACCACTGTTTGGTTTTGGACAAATTGGCTCTTGACGACTGCGCGGTTCTTTATCTACAGCTCAAAATCCTCAAAGCCCTCGGCATTTTCCGCGTTTTCACCCTCGGAAAACTTAAATTCGTCCGCGCCCATAAGCTGGGGTATAGTTTTGTCGGGATTCTGATAGGCTATATTCAACAGCTCGATAAAATCCCGTATCATCTCGCGCGGGGTGATGTTCGTTGAAGCGCCTACCCTCTCAAACTCCGCCTTGACAAAGAATATCCTGTCCTCGAGAGTTATTTTCGGCTCATATTCATACAACACAGAGTGTATCTCCGAAAGCTTTTCCGTAAGCACCGTAAGTTCCTCATAGCTAAGCGGATTCAGCCGGATAATCGGAGCAAGCATATCATGAACTTCGTCTGTCGCGAATCTGCCGCGCTCCAATCTCGAACGCAGTGCCTCGTAGCTGAAGATACCTCTGCGATTATCCTCAACACACTGCGGTGTACCGCCCATGATTATGCCTAAATGCGAGGCTTTGCCCTGCATAACGTCGTTGTACATCATAAGGATCTTCTCATAGTTGTACTGCCGAGTTACGGAATGCGGTATCTTCATTATATTCACAAGCTCGTCTATCATAACGACAAGCCCCTTATACCCCGCGTTTACAAGAAACGCCGTCATAAGCTTTATATAATCATACCAGTTGTCGTCGGAAATAATAACATTTACGCCGAGCGCTTCCTTTGCCTCGGTCTTCGTGGAAAACTCTCCGCGAAGCCATTTTACCGCATTTGTCGAAAGCGTTTCGTTTCCGTCGGCAAAACCGTGGTAATATGCCGAAATGACCGCCGCGAAATCAAAGCCGTGTACCATATCCTCGAGAGAATTTATTTTCGCGTAGATCTTTTTCTCGACCGCGCTGTCAAAAAAAGTGTTTTCTCTCGCTGTTCCCTCGGCTATGACCTCGCTTCTTACTCCGTCGATCCATTTTTCAAGAATGAGCTGAAGCGCTCCGCCGTCGGGCTTTGCTTTTACGGAAAGCGAGCGCATAAGCTCACGATAGGTCGAAAGGCCCTGACCTTTTGTTCCCATAAGCCTGCGCTCGGGCGACAGGTCTGCGTCAGCCGCCGCAAAGCCCCTGTCCATGACGTTCGCGCGCATTATCTGCATAAGAAAGCTCTTTCCCGAGCCGTATTTCCCCACAACAAACCGAAAAAACGCTCCGCCGTCCTCAGCGATCGATACATCATGCAAAAGCGCGTTTATCTCGTTTGTTCTTCCGACAGCAATATATCCCAAGCCCACGCGCGGCACAACGCCGCCTTTCAGAGCGTTTATAAGCGTTCCCGCAATTCTTTTCGGAATCAGCATTCTGATACTCCTTAATTAGAGATTAGAGGTTAGATGTTAGAAATTGAAATTCATCATCTTTATATTATAGCACACCCAACCGTTTTTTTCAATAGCAATCGTAAATTTCTTCCAAAACAAAATTTTTGATAAATCATTGCGGCAATATACACAAAAAAATTTTCAGAAATTTGTTTAAAAAATTAATTTACAAATGATGATTTTTAACTTAAAATATTATTAAGGATAAGCTTTACAATAAGCTAATAAATTTTGCCTGACAAGGACGGACACGATGATAAAAAAGAACGTAACCATGAGCGACATAGCAAAGGCTATGAATATAAGCACCGTGTCGGTGTCTAAGGCTCTCGGCGGACGCGAGGGCGTAAGCGATGAGCTTCGCGAGAAAATAAAGCGAAAAGCCGCCGAAATGGGCTATAGCCTTAACTCGAGCGCCCATTCCGCAAAGGACGGCTTTACCCACAACATCGGCATAATCGCGCCAAAACGCTTTATAAGCGAGCCATCGGCGTTTTACTGGTCGATATACAAGCATATTGTCGAGCTTCTTCAGGAGAAAAACTATTACGGTATGCTTGAGGTCATAAACGACAGTCCCGACGCGGCGAGAGATATCCCAAATTCGCTGTCGGATAAAAAGGTTGACGGGCTGATATTACTCGGACAGTTTTCCGACAGCTACATAGACAAGCTGCTTCAATACTACGTTCCTATGGTTTTCCTCGACTATTACGGAAGCCGCGAAAACGCGGAGATCGTGCTTTCGGACAGCTTTTACGGGACCTATCAGCTAACGTCTTATGTTATTTCAAACGGTCACAGAAAAATCGGATTTCTCGGAAACACCGATGGTTCGCCCTGTGTTCAGGACAGGTTTCTCGGTTTTTATAAGGCTCTTCTCGAAAAGAATCTCCCGCTTCGCCAAGAATGGATAATCCGTGACAGGAACAGTTCGGGCGAGCTTTTCAAAACATTCGCGCTGCCGGATGAGCTGCCCACGGCGTTTGTTTGCGCTTGCGACGAGAGCGCGTTTAATCTCATAACCCAACTCAAAGCTGACGGGTGTCTTGTGCCGCACGACGTTTCGGTAACCGGCTATGACAACCACATTTACTCGTCAATGACTACTCCTCATCTTACGACGATCGACGTAAACTGCGCCGGAATGGCGGGAGAAGCGGTCGATATTATCCTGAAAAAGATCCACGACAAAAATTTCTTCCGCGGAAGAACTCTCGTTACGGGCAGACTTGTGATCCGCGACAGTGTCAGAAATCTCTACGATTAGAAGTTAGATGTTAGATATTGGAAATAAGAGATAAGATCAAACGCTTGTAACAATTTGACCATCCGTACATCTATATTTCTGTTTCTAATCTCTTAACTTCTAATTTCTAACATCTAAACGCAAAAAAACTTGAAAAAGTACTTTACAAAAATATTTTTTTGTGCTATAATAACTTTGTTATGCGTGGGAAAGGCTCTCGCATAGGTTACCGTTTTCACGGACTGCGGAATATGCTCATTATGAGAAACACCGGTTCCCTTTGCTGTGATCTCGGAAATAATAGAACTTCTCGGGAATGGCAGAAGTGCCGGATGATGCGGCATTTTTGTCGTCAGGCAAAGCACATTTTCTGTAGGAATATACTGTATGTATTTCAAGGAAAATGGGCGAAGCCTGACGGCAAAATGGCAAGTCAGACGGTGCTTCGGAAGTTTCCGAGAAGGTCAGAATTTAAAGAGGTGTAATTATGTTAAGAAAAGAAGAAAAAACGTCGGTTATTGAAGCCAACAGACTTCATGAAAACGACACGGGTTCTCCCGAGGTCCAGATCGCAATTCTCACAAAGAGGATCGAAGAGCTGACCGAACACATCAAGGTCCACAAGAAAGATCACCACTCCACAAGAGGTCTTCTGAAGATGGTAGGTCACAGAAGAAACCTTCTCGCTTACCTTCAGAAAAAGGATATCGAGCGCTATCGTGCTATAGTAGCTAAGCTTGGTCTCAGAAAGTAAGTAAAGGCGTTATTAGTAGTCGGCCGCTTGCAGGCTGACTACTAATAACTGTTTTTTAGGAGCTTTAGGAGTTTATCGGGTGTGCAATAAATTGAGTTTGTGAGGCTGTTCGGGCTGTTCGCAAATTGAATTTATTGCAGTACGCCCGAAAAATTCAATGGAAATTCAATGAAAGGAAAAAGGGCAATGTTTGAAAATTATAAGGTGTTTAAAACAATGTTTGCCGGCAGAGAAATAAAGGTCGAAACAGGCAAGGTCTGCGGACTTGCGAACGGCTCCTGCTGGGTGACCTACGGCGAGACCGTGGTTATGGTAAATGTTACAGCTTCTCCCAAGCCCCGCGACGGCGTGGATTTCTTCCCGCTTTCCGTTGATTATGAGGAAAAGCTGTATTCTGTGGGAAAGATACCGGGCGGCTTTCTTAAGCGCGAGGGCAGACCGAGCGAAAAGGCTATCCTTACTTCGCGCGTTGTTGACCGTCCAATGAGACCGCTGTTCCCGAAGGATATGAGAAACGATGTGGCGCTTACAATGACGGTATTGTCGGTTGATCCCGACTGTTCTCCCGAGATAATGGGCATGATCGGCGCGTCGATCGCGGTTTCTATCTCCGATGTTCCGTGGAACGGTCCTATCGGCGGTATCTCCGTGGGTCTTGT
>JAFLUE010000167.1 GCA_022508945.1 Oscillospiraceae bacterium | reverse complement strand
ATTTCAAAAATAATCGACGCGTATGAGCATAGCTCATACGCGTCGATTTGATAGCCCAGCGTGCCTTCGGCACGCTGGGCGGTTTTGAAATTTCTATTTAAATCAATCCGCTCGAAACAACGTGTTAAATTTCTACTTAAATCAATCCTCCCGAAACCACATAGTATTTGTGAGCGAAATTTCAAAAATCAATCGCCACAGTAGAGTAAAGCTCTACTGTGGCGATTGGATAGCGCAGTATAGTGTTTTTTAAGTAAATTCCGCTAAAGCAATAAGATGCGAACTTGTGATTTAGGTTTTAAGCTTCGCCACCTGCTCTTTAAGAATAACCGACATCTGGCTGAGCGCCTGGCAGGACGCGGCGGACTGTTCGGCGGTCGAGGCGTTTTGCTGTGTGACCGTGTCGATATTTTCCGCCTCGGACTTTATCTTATTAACAGAGAGCGTCTGGCGCTCGGAGGCTGTCGAAATTTCGCTGATGATCGCGCTGGTCTGCTCGGAAAAGCTCTTTACCTGACCCATTGCCGCGGCAGTGCTTTCGGCAATTTCCGCACCGTGGCGGACAGCTTCGATCGACGCGTTTATAAGCGAAGTTGTATTGTTCGCGGCTTCCGCGGATTTTGCCGCGAGATTGCGAACCTCGTCCGCAACAACCGCGAAGCCCTTTCCCGCCTGACCCGCGCGCGCGGCTTCTATTGCGGCGTTAAGCGACAGGATATTTGTCTGGAAAGCGATATCCTCGATCGTTTTGATGATCTCGCCTATCTTGTTCGAGCTTGTCTTGATCTCGTCCATTGCGCTGAGCATATTTGAGATCTCCTTATCCTGGAGCGAAATCTTCTCGGCGGTCTCATTTGACAGCTTATCCGCCCTTTCAGCGTTTTCGGTGTTTTTATGGATCTCATCCGACACCTCGTTTATTGCCGAAACAAGCGTTCTTACCGCTTCCGCCTGTGTTTGGGTCGCCTCCGTTACGCGCTGGGTTCCCTCGGACATCTGCTCTGTTCCCGACATAAGGCTGTCGGCGGATACGCTGATGTTTCGGATAAGTCCGCTGAGGTGTTCGCGGATCTTATCAAACGAAGTCTCTATCTCCTTAAAATCGCCTATATACTTAAACTCGGGCGACTGTGAAAAATCTCCCTCGGACATTGCCGAAAGCATACGCGAAATGTCCTTGATATAGTCGTTGAGTGTTTTCTTGGCCTCCTCAAGCTTTCGGGAGAAATCTCCGATCTCGTCGTCTCCGAAATGGAAATTGGCATGTTCATTATCAAGGCGTCCTGTACGCATTTCCTCGGCGATAATATTTGCTTCGTCAATGGGTCTTCCGACCATCTTGTTTGTAGCGGCAACGAGAATGATCGCGCTTACAGCAAGAATGATCAGCGCCACGCCGATAGATGTAACCACCATGATGACAAATGACGCGTCCGATTCCGCCAGCGATATCCCCGCGAGATAAGCACCGACTATATTCTCGCCCGTATAGTCGTAAAGCGGAGAATACTGAACATAATAATTCGTGCCGTGGAAATTTCTCTGAGCTTTATATTCCTCGGCACCGTTAATGACCACGGCCTGATATATGTTGTCGACCATTTCAAAGCCGACAAAGCGCGAGCCGTCAGTGTCCAAAAGAGTAGTAGCAACGCACGTGTTGTCCGAAAAAATCATCGACTCGGCATTTGTCTGCCCCTTGACATTATCAAGATATCCGTCCTCCGACATATCCATTCCTATAATAATCTCTCCAAGCATTTCGCCCGTTCTGTTATCCTGGATAGGAGCTACGTACTGTAGGGAAAGAGGAACATTCGGGTCGGTAAAAAGCCCTTTTACCACGGTAATTCCGTCATAAACGTCTTTATACCGCGGCTCCGCAAGTTTATAGTTGTACGAAGACCAGATAAGCTTTCCGAGCGGGTCATAAACCGCCAGAAAGTCGTTGTCGCTGGCGCGGGAATAATCCCAGCGCTCCTGAACGATCGAAAAATCCTTGAATACAACAACGTCCATATCAAGCTCGTTTCGCGACCAGGTAAGCGCTATTGACTCAAGGCGCGCCATCTGCGAATCCAATTCATTTTTCAAAACCTTTGCGCCGGTTTCCGTCTGTGAAACGATCAGCTTATCCGTTTCACTTTTTGACAAAAATACCGATACGCTCAAAACGGCAGAAACCATTATTATCATTGAAACGGTTACAATAACAATGATCTTTTTGGATATTTTTGATAATTTCATATTATCAACTCCCCGATATATTCAGTTTTCAGAAAAGTTTGTTTTCAAACTGCTGTTCATTTTTATGCTCTTTATTAATTGTAACATAAACTTATATATTTGTAAATAGCTTTAACACATTTTTTATATTTTTTTGATAAAAAATATCAGTCGGTTTGTTAAAAACGCCAAAAAAAACGCGCGGGTATGAAAATGCCCGCGCGCCGATCATTTATTTCCGACAGCTTTTAATTTACTTTACAACCCTTACTCCGACAACGTGCGGAACAACCTTAAGCTTATCCTCGATGCCTGTGGGATTTCCCGAAACATCGAGGCAGGTATAAGCGTAGTCCTTTTTGGACTTGCTCTGCATATTCTCGATATTCAGACCCAGAGCAGATATAGGCGAGGTTATATTGTTTATAACGCCCTCGACGTTTTTGTGGATAACGCAGATCTTCGCGCTTCCCGTGATCGCCATTTCCATATTCGGAAGGTTTACGGAGTTCTTGATGTTTCCGTTTTCAATATAGTCCGCGATCTCCTTGCACGCCATAACAGCACAGTTGTCCTCGCTTTCGGGAGTGGACGCGCCGAGATGCGGGAAAGCTATCACGTTTTCCGCGCCTATAAGAGCGTCGGTCGCGAAGTCCGTAACATAACAAGCCATTCCGCCGTTCGCGAGAGCGTCGAGAACCGCCTTATCATCGACCAGATCGCCGCGCGCGAAGTTGAGCAAACGCACGTTTTTCTTCATCTTCGCGATGTTCTCCGCGTTTATCATTCCCTTTGTGTCGGGAGTTGCGGGAACATGGAGCGTGATATAATCGCACTTGTCAAAGATCTCGTCGTTGGACTTTACATAGTGGATGCTTCTTGAAAGCTTCAGCGCGTTATCAACGGAAAGGAACGGGTCTGCGCCGTAAACGTCCATTCCGAGAGCCGCGGCGGCGTTTGCCACAAGTATGCCTATAGCGCCAAGACCGATAACGCCGAGCTTTTTGCCCATTATCTCGGGACCCGTAAACTGGCTCTTTCCTTTTTCAACAAGCTTTCCTACCTCGTCGCCCTTACCCTTAAGTGTTTCTATCCACGCCGTCGAGGGAACGATCTTTCTCGAAGCAAGAAGAAGTCCGCATATAACAAGCTCCTTTACGGCGTTTGCGTTTGCGCCCGGGGTGTTGAAAACAACGATACCGCGCTCGCTGCATTTTTCGATCGGGATATTGTTTACGCCCGCGCCCGCTCTCGCTATCGCGAGAAGATTCGAGCCAAGCTCCATATCATGCATGGCCGCCGAACGCACGAGAATAGCGTCGGGGTTAGCCGCGTCGTCGCTTATTGCGTACTTGCCCTTGTCGAGCAGATCGGTGCCGCAAGCGGCGATTTTGTTCAGTGTTTGTATATTATACATCTAATGATAACCTACTTTCTGTTTAGTTATTGACGGGAGTAATAACAGGCTTTCCGTCCCTGTCCAGCAGCGGTGTAAGTCCGCCCGCGTATCCGTCTTCATGGAACACATAATTCACGCCTGTTTCCCTATCGACCCATATCTGGGTGATATTAGTAACACCTTGTGAATATATCTTTACAAATCTTTCATTGCCGCCCATAATGACCTCCGGAATCAGGAATTCTCCGCCTCGAATTTCTTCATAAATTCTACGAGCTTCTCCACACCCTCAACAGGCATGGCGTTGTAGATAGAAGCTCTCATGCCGCCGACGGTCCTGTGACCCTTGAGGTTTTCAAAGCCAGCCGCCTTCGCTTCCTTTACAAATTTCGCGTCAAGCTCCTCGTTTCCCGTAACAAACGGCACGTTCATAAGCGAACGGTCCTCTGGACGTACGGTTCCCTTGAACAGCTTGCTCTGATCGAGGAAATCATAAAGTATCTTTGCTTTCTTCT
>JAFLUE010000166.1 GCA_022508945.1 Oscillospiraceae bacterium | reverse complement strand
TGGGAAAAGGGCGGAAACGGCTGGCACTATCCCGCGCTCAACAACTCGATCATGCCCATACAGCAGACGACTTATATCACAGGAAAAAACGCGACCGACTTTTCGATGATAATCGACGCAATGGATATTCTCTATACAGGGAATATCGACGGCTTTGTTCTTGTCACAAGCGACAGCGACTTTACGCGCCTTGCCATAAGACTTCGCGAGGCGGGGAAAACCGTTATCGGGATAGGCGAGGTAAAAACCCCGCTTTCGTTTACTTCAAGCTGTCATCAGTTTATTTATCTAAATCAGGTCTGCGAACCCGTTTTAAGCTATGATGAGAAGCTTCTCCGAAAAGCCGTTTTGGATTATGTTTCCGAAAATGACGACGGAAGGCTGGATCTTTTGAAGATCCAGGCGTTCCTCACCTCAAAATACGGAAATATAAACTACAGCTCGATAGGCTTCAACCGCTTTTCAAACTTTATCGACAGCTTTCCCGAGCTTCGCCGAAACAATACCTTTGTCACACTCAAAAATTCTACGAAGAAAGCCGCAAAGTCTGCCGAAAATCTCCCGAGCGACCGCGAGATAACCGAGATAATTGTCGGCTATTTAAAGCGCAAGGACGGCGGTCACGAGGATATTTCAAAAATAGAACAGTATGTTACCGAGACCTTGGGTAAGATAGATTACTCTCGGTTCGGTTCAAAACGCTTCGCAAAGTTCATTGACAAACAAAGCGCGCTGTATCGTAAAAGCACTGCCGTTTATCTTGCGGAAAACGCTCCCTCCCCCAAGTCCGCCAAAAAGCCCGAGCAAAAGCCCTCAAAGGCTTCCGAAAAGCTGCCCTCGGAAAGCGACATAACAGACGTTATCATAAGCTTTTTAAGGTCCGCAAAAAAGGGTACCTCCAAGCTCTCCGATGTTGAAAAGCAGGTTGAAAATTCTTTCGGAAAGGTCGATTATTCACGCTTCGGAGCAAAGACCTTCGCGAAATTTCTCGATAAGCAGAGCGGGCTTAGCAGAACAAATACCTCCGTCACTCTTTCGGAAAACAACTCTGAACAAAGCTCGGCTCCCGAAAAACCCGCTAAGTCCTCAAGACCCGAAGCTACCGAAAAACCCGAACTTAACACCATAAAGCGCGAGATACAGATACAAACCGTTCAGAACAAAAACCGCATATCGCTTTCTGCCCTCGGAAAAATTCTCAGAGAAAAGTACGGCGAAAATTATCTGAAGGATATCGGAGCAATAACGCTTAAACAGCTTGTGACTGCCGTTGCGGGAATAAGCTTAAGCGGAAATTCCATAAAGATAGACGAGGATTTTATCAGCCGAACCGAACAAATAGAACAGTTTGTCTGCGATTTTGTGTCAAAAAACAAAAAAGTGAGCATAAAATCCCTTTCGACCCAGATAAAAAAGAAGTTCACGGGCTTTGATTTTACGGACTACGGCTATTCGCGCTTTTCCGACTTCATAAACGCGATAGACGGAGTAAAAGCAGACAGGTATTATGTTGAGACACAATAAACCGAAAAAATAAACGCAGTTAAATTTTGCGGAAAGAATGTGAGAGCATTGAAAAAAGAAATAATCTACAGCCTTTCCGGACTGTACCGCGACGATTTTCGGGTCACGGGATACCGCTTCGGAAAAGGCGAAAAAAGCTGCTGTATAATCGGCGCGCTTCGCGGAGATGAGATACAACAGCTTTATATGTGCGGAAGGCTTGTGAAGATCCTTACAAAGCTCGAGGAACAGGGCGATATTCCCCACGACAAGGAGATACTTGTGATCCCCTGCGTCAACAACTATGGAATAAACACAAACCGCCGCTTCTGGTGTCTTGACAATACGGATATAAACCGAATGTTTCCGGGAGACGAAAACGGCGAGACGACCGAGCGGATCGCCGCGGGAGTTTTTCGCGAAATAAAGAGCTATAAATATTGTGTGCAGTTCGCGTCATTTTACATTTCCGGAGGCTTTGTGCCTCATGTCAGAATGATGAAAACGGGAATGGAAAATACCTCTCTCGCGAATCTTTTCGGACTTCCGTTTGTAGTTCTCCGAACCCCCTCTCCGCTCGATAAAGCCACGCTTAACTATAATCTTCAGCTCTCCGGGACCTCCGCTTTTTCGGTTTATACCGAAAGCACGGAACAGATCGATGAAAGCTCGGCAAATGTCGGAGTCTCCTCTGTGCTTCGGTTTTTGTCGAGAATGGGCATAATAAAGTACAAATCTCTCGGCGGTTCTATGGGAATGACAATAAATGAGGACGACCTGATGAATGTCCGAAGCCCCTCCGCGGGGATCTACCGCTCTGTCTGCGAGATCGGAAGCGAAGCCGCAAAAGGCGACCTGCTCGCTCAGATCTACCACCCCTACGATGGGGAAATAATCGGGGAGATAACCGCGCCCGTTGACGGGATAGTATTCTTTGCCCACCGAAAGCCGCTGATTGCCGAAGGGGAGCTTGCGTTTAAGATAGTAAAGAGAATGCATAAATAATAAAATCCCGCATAGCTCGGCTGTGCGGGATTTTCGTTTATCCATGTATGTTTAGTGAGAGCAGATCTTATCCGAAATCAATCCCGCTTTTCGGGCTTTCCTTTTACAAATCCCAATCCAAGCAGGATAAACAAATACGGAGCGGTATAGTACATGGTGTTTCCGAATACCGAGGAAACGAGATACGCAAAAGCCGCCACAAGCGCTGCGACCGCGTAGCCGTCAAGGTTGAATTTGTTTTTAAGTCCGTTTGTAAATACCGAAAAAACTCCGCAAATATACGCTATCGCCGCGGGTATCCCAAAGAACACGGCATATTGTAAAAACTCGTTATGAGGTCTGTTGTTTACGCCCTGTGTGTCAAAATCCAGCCTTTTGCTTATTCCGTCGACACCAAACCCAAAAACAGGCTTTTCCTTTATATATTCCGCGGTATGCGTCCAAAGAGTCCACCGTCCCGTGCCTGCCGTAGCCGCGTTTTCGGGATCTCCCGATACCGCGCCGACGTCCTTTGCGAATTGAATGATATTTGTGAACACACTTTCGACCCAAAAGCTCATTACAAATGTGATAGCTGTAAATAACGCGACCATAACTATCGAAAGCTTATTGAATTTCTTTTCGGTGATCGAAATGACAATGCAGTTAAAAATAAGCGCGCAAAAACAAGCCAGAAAACACCCGAAGGTGTTGTTTACTATAAGCATAACAGTGTTCAGAACAAACGACGCCATGCATAAGACCCTCAGCGCCGTGTTTTTTTCCTTTATAAACAGCGCCGCGCTTGAAAGTATAACAATAATAAGATAATAGCCGTAATGATTAAACTGATGGAATACGGCGGACGGTCCCGCGCACATATCGAAAGCCTCCATGGAAACGACCCATTTGTCCAGAAGCGTAAATACCGCCACCGGCAGACTTGCCGAAATAAATGTATACATCAGTACCGCTCTGAGCTTTTTTTCGGTAATAATAGTCGCGCTCAGAAAATACACCGCGAAATACCCTATAAAGTAAAAAACGCTCTCGTGTCTGTAACTATCACCCTGAACAGCCGCGGTAGTAAATCCGTTTATGACCGTGGAAATTATCATCATCAGTATCACAAACAAAAAGAAGACCATCGGAATATTGTTTTTAACGACGCTTTTAAGCGTAGGTCTGCCGTTTTCATGAAGCTTTTTCGCAGCATTCAAAACGATCGCAATTCCTCCGACCGTACAAGCACACAAAAACACAAACAGCACTTTGGTATTATATGATATTCCGTGCATATTTGGGCTTATAAAGTTATGTATAAGCTGCCACAGCGGCAGGACCATAAACAGAAGCAGCGGAAAAAACGCCATAAATTCGATATAGCTATTCGGAAAGTTTTCTATCATTTCCGAAAAGCTTTTAGATTTGCATATTACCTTTATCCGCGAAAAGATCTCTTTCATATTTAACCTCGTTTTTTTATTGCCGCACGAAATGCGGATCTATATATTATAATAGGTATGCTTTTCATTAAACCAAATGAAAATATGTTCATATGTATCGTATCACAAATTCGAGCGCCAAAGGCGCGAAAGCGCTAAGCAAAATCATTTAATGATGCAATAAAATACCGTTCGGCGCAAGCCGACAGCGTCGTATGGCGCTGTAAAACCGCAAAAGCGGTT
>JAFLUE010000165.1 GCA_022508945.1 Oscillospiraceae bacterium | reverse complement strand
TTTAAAATAGGAGGTACAATATGAAAAAGGTCATCATTCCGGCAGCAATCGTAACTGTCCTTGGCGGAGCTGCCGCTATAATAGCGGCAATCGTTCACAAAAGAAATGCGATTTAAACTTAGGGCAACACCGCACAAAGCCTTTAGGCGGTCTTTGTGCGGTATACCTTCGGAGGGAAATCGGATGTCAGAGGCAAAGCTCAAACACGCAAACGCTAAGATCGCCGAGGGAGCGTACAGCGTCTGCTCCCCTACACATATAACGCTCAAAGACCGACAAAGAAAGTATCATTGAAGGGAATGATTATAATGAGTGAAAACAGGCAGTTTAACTACAGCTATTCCGCGCCGCAGCAAGCGGAAATAAACAAGATCAGGGCAAAGTACGCCCCGACCACGCGCGAGGAGGATAAAATGGAACGGCTGCGCAGGCTTGACAAAAGCGCCTCCCGCCCCGGCACAGTCCTTTCGCTTATCATTGGAATTATCGGTACGCTGATCCTCGGTATCGGAATGTGCTGTGTGCTGTTATGGGACGGGCTTGCCATACCGGGTGTTGTTATCGGGTTAGTGGGAATAGCGGGAGTGCTTTCGGCTCACCCTGTTTACAGAAAAGTCACCGAAGCACAAAGAGCGAAGCTCGCGCCCGAAATATTAAAGCTCACCGATGAGCTTAGAAAATAGTTTTTCGGTAATTTTAATAAAACTTTAACATTTCTAAAATATTACGGAAACATACACAAGCTATAATGTAATTACAAAATAAACGGAAAGGTTGATGAAATTGAACGCTATTGAGATAAGGAATTTATCAAAGAGCTTTCGCGGAATGTACGCGGTGGATCATCTGAACATGACTGTTCCCGTGGGAGCTATCTACGGCTTTATCGGTGAGAACGGAAGCGGAAAATCCACCACCGAAAAGCTGATCTGCGGACATTTGGTAAAGGACAGCGGCAAAATCAAGCTGTTCGGCAAGAAGCACACCGATGCGGGTGTGCGGGCGAGGGTCGGGGCACTGATCGAAAATACGGGCTGCTTCCCTAATTCGAGCGTGTGGGATAATCTGATGATGCAGGCAATAAACCTCGGGCTTCCCAACCGAGCCGATGAGATAGAACGTGTATTGAAGATAGTCCGCATGGAGGATTCCGCGCGGATAAAATTTAAGAGCTGCTCTCTCGGCATGAAACAGCGCATAGGTATTGCTATGGCACTGCTCGGCGACCCCGCACTGCTTATCCTCGACGAGCCTATAAACGGTCTTGACACGGACGGAATGAGGATAATGCGCGAAATTCTTGTGGATATTACGAAGAATTACGGCTGTACGGTGCTTATCTCATCTCATATTCTCGGCGAGCTTGAAAAGATAGCCACCCATTACGGCATTATCCGTCAGGGCAAGATGATACAGGAGATCTCCGCAAAGGAAATGGATAGCCGCGCCCGCGTTTTCGTATCTCTTAAAACAAAGGATATGACAGGCGCGAAAGCTGTGCTGAAAGGACGCTACGGCAATGTTAAGGAAGAGGACGGTTATCTTCGTGTGTACGATGTTGGAAATACCGAGGAGATCGTCGAACATCTTATGAAAAACAAGCACCCCGTCCGCGAGATCTTCAAGAACAAGATCGGGCTTGAGGAATACTACGTCGAGCTGATGAGCAAAAAGGAGGCGTGAAAAATGACAGCTTCACACGAATTAAAATTTGAATCGCCGAGCTTTACAAAAAGATTAAAGGGTATGCTTGGCGTGGATTTTTACCGCCTGTTCCACACGCCGATGTTCTACATATTTCTCGCAATAGCGGCGATCATTCCCGCGATGGTGTTAAGTATGACGGGAATGCCCGGACCCAACGGCGAAGTGACGGAACCCTTGTTCACCAATACATGGCAGATAATCGCGGCGGATACTCCCTTATATGTCGTTTCGGACATTGGCGAATATGCCAATATGAATATGGTATTTATCTTCGGCGGCATTATGGTTTCCATTTTCATCGGACACGACTACAAAAGCGGCTATGTAAAGCAGCTTTTCACCACCCACGCGAAAAAGCAGGACTATATGATGTCCAAGACCCTGGTAAGCGCGTTCTCTATGGCGTGTATGTGCGTCACCTATATAATAGGCGGCGTCGCGGCTGGAATACTTTCGGGAACATCTTTTGATGTGAATGTCGGCTCGCTTATCTGTGCAATTATCGGAAAGATGATAATGAGCCTCGGCTGGGCAAGTCTTTACACATTCCTCAATATCATTTTCAGAAGATATTTCGGCGTTTCAATCGTATCGTGCTTCTTTTTCGGCACAGGTATTCTGATCATCGGTGCGGCGGCGATCTTCGGAAATTCCTCCATACTCAACATATTCCTGTACGGCTCATCGGTGTACGCGTGTCTGTCAGGCAATATCCTGACATTGCTTATGTGCATTGTGTGCTCGGTGGCGTGGACGATAATTTATAATGTTATCGGAACTATTGTTCTGTACAAAAGTGATGTATATTAAGGAGGGCTGACATGAATGCGATAGAGATAAAAAATCTTACAAAGAATTTCGGAAGCAAGCAAGCCCTTAAAGGTTTGAATATGACCGTTCCCATAGGCGCGATATACGGCTTTATCGGCGAGAACGGCAGCGGAAAATCCACGACCGAGAAAATAATATGCGGGCTTATTCATCCGAACGGAGGAACTGTCAAGCTCTATGGGAGAAATCATACAGACGCGGACGTCAGAGCAAAGATCGGCGTGCTTATCGAAGCACCCGGCTGCTTTCAGAATTACAGCGTATGGAACAATATGATGCTTCAAGCGGCAAATCTCGGTATCCGCGATCCCGAGAAAGCGGTGGTAAACGCTCTCAAAACGGTACGAATGGAGGGCGCGGCGACCAACAAATATAAAAACTGTTCGCTTGGAATGAAGCAGCGGATCGGCATTGCGATGGCTCTGCTCGGCGGTCCGACTTTGCTCGTGCTTGACGAGCCGATAAACGGTCTTGACGCGGACGGCATGAGAATTATGCGCGAGGTATTAGTGGAAATCACACAAAAGTATCACTGCACGGTCGTTATTTCCTCTCACATCTTGGGAGAGCTTGAAAAAATAGCAACGCATTACGGAATTGTCCGCGGCGGCAAAATGATAAAGGAGATGACCGCGGCAGAGCTTGAAGCGGGCTGCCGCACCTACGTTGCTCTCAAAACACGGGATATGAGCAGAACTAAGGCGCTGCTCTCCTGCAAATATTCCCGTGTGGAGGAAGATGAAAGCGGATATATCCGTGTTTACGACGCGAAAGAACCGGAGGAGATCGTCACGCATTTGTACGAAAACGGTATTCTCATAAGCGAGATCAAAACTGCCAAGATCGGTCTGGAAGAATACTATATCGACCTTATGAACGAAAAGGGGGGCAGATAATATGGAAGCAAAATTTGAACATTACAGCTTCGATAAAAGGCTGAAAAGTATGCTGAAGGTGGATTTCCGCAGAATGTTCACCATGCCGCTGCTTTATATAATCTTGGGAATATGCTTTGTTATGCCGATACTCATTTTGGTTATGACTACGATGTTCGGCGGTGAACCTGCGGACGGTATTGCGACAGAAGCTGAAGCAGCGATGATGTTTACAAATACATGGCAAGCAATAGGCAGCTTAAGCGGCGGTGATATGATGTCAATGGACTTAACGACCATGTGCAACATCAATATGCTGTACTTTGGTCTGGCAGTGCTTGTATGCCTGTTTGTGTCGGAGGATTTCAAAAGTGGCTACTCGAAAAACCTGTTTACCGTCCGCGCTAAAAAGGGCGACTATGTTATTTCAAAAACACTCGTCTGCTTTGTCGGCGGCGCTATAATGCTGCTTGCGTATTTTATCGGCGCGGTGATCGGCGGAGCGATCGCGGGGCTGCCCTTTGACACGGGAGAAGCGGGCATTGTCGGAATTGTGATGTGTATGCTTGCAAAGATATTCCTCACGGCGGTTTTTATCGGCATTGACCTTGCAGTAAGCGTTGCCGCGAAGCAGAGAACGTGGCTCTCTATGGTGCTGTCCTTAATGGCGGGAATGCTGCTGTTTATGATGATACCGATGATGACGCCGCTGAACTCCACGATAGTAAACGTTATCATGTGTCTTGCGGGAGGAGCGTTATTCAGCGCGGGGCTGGGAGCCGTAAGCAACGT
>JAFLUE010000164.1 GCA_022508945.1 Oscillospiraceae bacterium | reverse complement strand
GCCGAATGCATAAACGAGCATGGGCTGAAGCCCGATACGCTGTTCGGTCCCGCGTATAAGGGGATCCCGCTGTCGGTGGCGGCGTGTTGTGCGCTCTATAACAAGTTTGGTCTTGACGTAAACTACTGCTTTGACCGAAAGGAAGTAAAGGACCACGGCGAGGGCGGTATGTTTGTGGGAAAAGAGCTTTCCGACGGGGATAAAGTCGTTATCATAGAGGACGTTATGACTTCGGGAAAGGCTCTGCGCGAGGTTTTGCCGAAGCTTACGGGCGCGGCAAAGATCGACATTGAGGGTATGATAATAACCGTCGATCGTATGGAAAAGGCTTTGAACTCCGAGAAGTCCGCTGTTCGGGAGGCTTATGACGAGTTTGGGATAAAGGTTTTCTCTATTGTAAACATAAACGATATTATCGACGCGCTTGAAAGCGGCGTTGTGGAGGGACGGGAGTTTGTTCCGAAGATGAAAGAATATCGTGAAAAATACGGAGCGTAAGCTTATTTTGACGAAAGGATGATTTTTATGACAGTAGGAAGTACGGCAAGAATGCAGTTCAACATGGCGAATATCATGACCAACTACGGTTCGCAGTTTAACGGCCTTTATTCGTCATATTCAAACAAGCTCAATAACTTCACGCAGAAAACGGGCGGCTCGCTTGACGCGCTCAATGAGCTTCTCAAGAGCAGCGCGCTCAAAAACAAGAGCGCGGAGTACAAGGATATGTTCTCCGAGCTTTACAAGAATATCTACGGCATTTCCAGCGACGGCGAAAGCGCTTCCGAATCCGGCTCCTTACAGTCTACGAAGATCGCTTCCGCAAGTGCGGGAAGCTCCGCAAAGAGCATGGAGAACTTTGCGAACGGTCTTAAATATGGCGGCGAGATAGATGTTGACGAGTATAAGAAGGTTGCACAGGATTTTGTTGACAACTACAACGCCATGATCGAAAAGGTCGGAAATTCCGATAACCAGAATGTTCTTCGCCAGGGTGTTTACATGGTAAATCAGGCGAAGGTATATTCCTCCGCGCTCCAGCGTGCGGGAATAACACTCGGCTCGGACAACAAGCTTTCCTTAAATGACGATCTGTCCAAGATCACGGCTACCAACGTAAAGTCGGCTTTTGGCAATATGGGCTTCGCGTCGAAGGTCGAGTCGAGAGCGCGCAATATAAATCAGTATTCGGGCGGCTCGGGAGTTTTCGCGGCAAACAAGATCCCGTCGTCTTCTTCAAGTGAAAAGGTCGATAATTCGGGTACTATCAAGGAGCTTACCGCGCAGATCAAGGAAAGATCACAGGCGATCGGCGATTACATTGAGAAATTAAACAACAACAATGTTGATTTTGACGAGAAGGAATACAACGATCTTGCAAGAAGCTTTATTGACAGCTACAACAATCTTATTTCCGAATCCGCAAATTCCAACAAGTCCGGCGTAAACTCGCAGGGAACGGCTGCTGCTTCGATTACAAAATCCTACAAGTTCGCGCTTCAGAGAGCAGGCTTCAATGTTGATAAGAACGGCAGGTTAAGCCTCGGCGACACCTCTGAGGTAACCTCGAAGGATCTGGAGTATGCTTTCAAGAACAGCTCCTATCTCGAGAAGATAAATCAGAAGGCACAGCAGGCAAGCTCTCTCGCAAACGGTGCGAGCGCAATGGGATATAACGCGAGCAAGATCGTAAACTACGCTTTTGAAACAGGCGCGATTTATAATGTATACGCTTAAGCTCGGAGTTTAACCTGTATTAAAATTTAAAAGACCGATCCCGCGCCGATTTGGCGCGGGATATTTGTGTAAAGCTTTTGATCTCAAATATGAGGCTGAAGATAGGACAGCAGGATCATTTATTGCCGCCGAAAAGTCCGCCGATCTTATCCGCGATACCGCCGAGGTTTACCTTTGCCTTTACCCCGTCAATAATGCCCTTTACCTGGTCGTCGGGCAGATCTACGCCGAGAACTTCTTCAACCGCCTTTACAGGCTCCTTCTGGAATTTGTCGGCGAAGCCCTTGTCGTTTTTGACTTTGTTTACAACCTCTTCAATTTTTGCCTTAATGTCCATTTTAAATACCTCCGTTTTATAATATTACTCAGCGGTCGGCCGCTGTTTTTTACAAATGCAGGGTTATTTTCCGAAAAAATAACGGGTCTTAAAATTTCTCGCGAAAATTTTCAGCCGATTGTTTGAGAGCGGATTCCCCGGGCGCGCATATATTCATGAGCCGAAACTGTTCTTCGGAATAGTCACGCGCGAGCGGAGCGTTTTCTATATTAACATACGCGATAACCACCGCGCCTAAGCCCGAGGCGGAGCTTGCCATTTTCACCGTTTGATCCGTAAGCGCCGCTGTGATAAGCACAATGATCGACTGGTTCCTACGTATTTCTCCGAGCATAGAGCCGAAATCGCAGAACTCCGCGTCGGTGGGGATCATTGACATAAGATCGTATAATTTTTCGTAGTCCGAATCGTTTCTTACCGAAACGACATTTTTTCGGACAACATCGCCGAAGTCCACAGTTACGCCGATATTTTCTTTGAGCAGGGATCTTGCGAAAGCAAGCGCGGTCTCGATAACGGTGTCAAAGTTAAGAAGTATATCCGCTTTTTCCTTACAGCTGTTGAAATCACAAAGTATCCGTGCTTTTTTATCGCTTATGCTGTCGTATTCCTTTATCATAACGTTGTCGGATTTTGCCGTGAGCTTCCAGTGTACAAGCTGAAGAATATCTCCCTCGCGGTAATCGCGGACGTGTGAAAAATCTTCTTTTTCCGCTTCTTTCGCGGTAGTGACAGAAACGGCGGCTTCTCCGTCCGAATGCTCGAACAGGTCTTTAAGCATAAACCTTCTGGGCATGAAGACCATTGTCATTTCCCGATCTATCTTACGCGAAAAGCGGATTATTCTGAGCGGATCTACTGTATAAATTCTTTTGATCTCCGATTTATACAGACCTCGGTATTTGTGTGTTCCTTTTATTGCAAGAGTTGTTTTTCCGAAGGGCTGGAGCGTAACAAAGATTCTGCGTTCTTCAAATACCCCCTTTTCTCCGTCGGGGATAAAGCTTAAGAACTCGATCGGGATAAGCGGCATAATAAAGCGGTTTTCTATCTCAAGCCCAAATTCAAAGGCGGTATTTTTTTCTCCGATATAACTATCGCTCAAAAACCTTACGTCCGCGAGGAAAAGCGAGACAGCCGTAAAGACCGCCGCGATCGGAAGATACAGCAGCACGGCGATCAGCAGCACAGCCGAAAAATTCGACCTGTACGCCATTGAAAACACAAAGCAGACGACCGCTAATATCGCGTATATTATACGATTTTTCGCCATAATTACTTTTTCATTATCGGCGGAGTTACCGACCCGACAACGTCCTCTAAAATTTGCTTTGCGGATATCCTTTTAAGCCGAGCCTCCTGTTTTAAAACGATCCTGTGTTCAAACACGGGAATAAGCAGCCGCACAATATCCTCGGGAATGACATAATCCCTTCCGCGAAGATACGCGAAGGCTCTGCACGCCTGCATCATTGCGACTGAGGCTCTTGGACTTACTCCAAGCTCTACCGACGGATGGCTTCTTGTGGCTGCCGCGATTGACGCTATATACCTGCAAAGGCTCTCCGCAAACGCGACGGTCTCTGTTTCTTCTATACAGCCGTAAAGCTGTTCGGCGGTCATGACCTGTCTTACATTGTCCACGGGATTTTCCGTAAGCCTGTCCATCATGATACGGGTTTCTTCCTCGACGCTCGGATAACCCATGTTTATTTTCATCATAAAGCGGTCGAGCTGAGCTTCGGGGAGCGGGAATGTTCCGACATAACCCGCGGAGTTCTGTGTAGCGATGACCATAAACGGCTCAGGCAGCAAATGCACCTCTCCGTCGACCGTAACTCGCCTTTCCTCCATTGCCTCAAGCAGGGCGGACTGGGTTTTAGGGGAGGTTCGGTTTATCTCGTCCGCGAGCAGGATATTTGTAAGAGCAAGTCCCGGACGATATTCAAAGCAGTTTTCTTCCTTATTGTACATCGTAAAGCCCGTTATATCCGACGCCATAACGTCGGGAGTGAACTGCGCTCTTCTGAAAGCAAGCCCCGTAGCTTTGCCCAAAGCCATAGCGAGCGTTGTTTTTCCTACTCCCGGAACGTCCTCAATAAGTATATGACCTCTCGCGAGAAGCGCGGTCAGCACAATAAAAAGCGCGTTATTTTTTCCTTTTATGACCTCGGAAAGCTCTCCTGCGAGATCCGACAACAGTTCTTGATTACTTAAATTCTCCGCCATAAACAAAATGCCTTTCTTAAAATTCATGCGGTATTGAATGTTGATAATAGTGCCATACATTTTTATTTTAGCATATTTAACTCATAAAATCAACTATTTTGTAAAAAAGGGGTTAATACCAATTCTCCATCAAAACATTGTTTTG
>JAFLUE010000163.1 GCA_022508945.1 Oscillospiraceae bacterium | reverse complement strand
TTTTTGAAATTCGTTCGATACCACTATGTGGTTTTGGACAAATTGGCTCTTGACCACTGCGCAGTTTTGAAATTTCTTATTAAATAAATTATTGCTTTTGACTCTGCATTTTAAGGTAAGCATTTATAAATCCGTCCAGCTCTCCGTCCATGACCGCGTTTATATTTCCGCTTTCAAAGCTCGTGCGGTGATCCTTTGCGAGCGTGTATGGCATAAACACGTAAGAGCGTATCTGGCTTCCCCATTCTATTTTGAGTTGTTCGCCCTTGATGTCGCTGATCTTGTCAAGATGCTCCTGCTCTTTGATCTGAACGAGCTTGCTCATCAGCATTTTCATCGCGAACTCACGGTTCTGTACCTGAGAGCGCTGTGTCTGACACGCCGCCACAAGTCCGGTAGGCTTGTGGATAAGGCGAACCGCGGAGCTTGTCTTGTTTATGTGCTGACCTCCCGCTCCGCTCGAGCGGAACACCTCCATTTCGATGTCCTCGGGGCGTATCTCGACGGAGATATCCTTTTCAAGCTCTGGCATGACCTCTACGGAAGCAAAGCTTGTGTGGCGGCGGCCCGCGGCGTCAAACGGCGAAACTCTTACCAGACGGTGAACGCCGTGTTCGCTTTTGAGAAAACCGTACGCGTTGTATCCCTCGATATGAATGGAAGCGCTTTTTATTCCCGCCTCGTCTCCGTCGAGAAGGTCGAGGATCTCTGTCTTGAATCCGTGAGAATCCGCCCACTTGGTATACATTCTCACAAGCATCGATACCCAGTCCTGAGCCTCCGTACCTCCCGCGCCCGCGTGGAAGGAAAGAATGGCGTTTGAGCTGTCATATTCGCCTGTAAGCAGGGTAGAGAGCTTCATTTCCTCAAGAGAGGTCTTTACCGTATTCGCAAGCTCCTTTACCTCATCGAGCATACTCTCGTCATTTTCTTCCTCCGCAAGCTCTATCATAGCTAAAACGTCATCTCTGTTCGAGCATAGCTTTGAATATTGTTCGATAGTTTGTTTATAACGCCCGACCTGCTGAAGTATCGCGCTTGATTTTTCGGCGTCGTCCCAGAAATTCGGCTCTGTAGTTTTCATTTCAAGCTCGTCGAGCTTTATTTTTACCGCGTCTAAATTGAGGGCTGAGCGCAGATCCTTAAGCTCCGGCTCAAGCGCCTCCATTTCAAGGCGCGTTTCATCATATTGTATCATAATTTATCCTTTCGTTACTGTGGTTTGTTTTATAGCTTACTTTTTGAAAAACAAGCCCGTCAGTAGCGCCTGTGTATTGAAATAATCAGCATAAAAATCTGCCTTTCTCAGAACTCTTTCGGTTATTACTATATTATACAACTTTTATCTAAAAATGTCAAGCGGCTGACAGTTATAACAACGCCCTGCGCCGATAGGCGCAAAGCAGAAAGGTTTTGGGAAAGAGTCAAGGGAAAACCCTTTTTCAAAAGTGTTTTCCCTTGTTGGCTTTTTATTAAAAATTCTCGAGAAGCTGTTTATAGAACTCGCTGTAATCGCCGCGCTTATCGGAGGTAAACTGCATTGCCTCGCGCGGGTGGCGGTTGAGCTGTCCCGTCATCATATACTGTAAATCAAAGCCCCATACGACTCCCGATTCCTTGAGCGGTATCATATACTTTTCGATGAATTCAAGAAGCGGGAATATGCTGTATTTCGGATTCTTGAGAAAACCGAGAAGAAGCTCCATCGCGCAGTTACCCGCGCCGCGTCCCATTGCGAGCGCCGTTGCGTCAAGATATGAAACGCCGAGCGACATTGTTTCGATCGTGTTCGCAAACGCCAGGTTCTGGTTGTTGTGACCGTGGAAGCCGACCTTCTTTCCGTTTGCCTCGGCATATTCGATATATTTCGCCGCAAGATCTCCCGCGTTTTCCGGGAAGAGCGAGCCGTAGCTGTCCACAAGATAGATTACATCGACCGAGCTTTTTGCGATCATATCAAGCGCTTCGTTTATCTGGTTCATGCTTGACTGAGAGATCGCCATTATATTGCAGCAGGTCTCGTAGCCGAGCTTGTGGAAATGTTCGATCATCTCTATCGCCGCGGGTATCTGGTGTATGTAGCACGCCACACGAACCATATCTATAACGCTTTCGGCTTTCGGGAGAAAATCCTCTTTATAGTCGCAGCGCCCCACATCCGCCATTACCGAGATCTTCATGTCCGAAATATTGTCCCCGACAATAGCGCGGATATCCTCCTCGTCACAGAATTTCCACTTTCCGAAATCGCTCTTTTTAAACAGATTTTTGCTTGCCTTATATCCGAATTCCATATAGTCGATCCCGCTTTTTATGTTTGCTTTGTAAAGCGCGGTCACGAACTCGTCCGTGAATTCAAAATTGTTGCATAATCCGCCGTCGCGGATCGTCGCGTCAAGAACCTTTACGTCTGTTCTTACGCTCATCAGATTGCCTTTTCTGTCCGGCATTTTTTTCACCTCTTGATAAAATTTCATAGCCTTGTCAAAATATGTTTTTCGACAGCGACCATATACATTATATCACATATTATGAAAAAATCAAGTACCAAAGTTTATTAATACAAGAACTTTTTTTTAAAAGCACTTGCAATTAAAGTTAAATTGGTGTATAATTATAATGAAGTAATTTACGAATTTGAGGTGCTGATATGATTTGTCCTGCCTGCAAAAAGGAAATTTCAGACGACGTTAGGTTCTGCGAATATTGCGGAACACCTATTGTATCCGATAAAACTTCTGTTAGTGAGCCTGCCGTTGATGAGTCTTCCGCTGTGAAGCCCGACGCTAATGAGCCTGACGCAGTCGAGACGGCTGTGGACGAGAAGGCGTATATTTCCGAAGAGCCTGCGTTTATCGCGGAGGAAAATACAGTTGTTTTGCAGAAAGCCGAAAATATCTCCGAATACAGCGAGAAGCCGTATCAGGAGGCTGAAGCTTCGGAAAATAACTTGGATAAGATCATAGAGGAAGCGCTCGCTCCTCATTCGGCGACGGCTGTTCAAGATAAACCCGACGAGTCCGCAGCTCCGAGCCGCGAAGAGAGCGGCGGTTATTCCGAGCCTCAGAGAGCGGAAATAGCGGAAAGCTCAAGGCGCGTAAAAAAGCTCAATCTACCCGCGTCAATAGCTGTTTGTGTTGCGTTCGGAATACTTATGACATTTTTTGCGTCAGCTTCGGTCGCGCTTTCTTCCATAAGAAAAACACTTGTGAGAGGCGCGGTTTCCGAGCAGATCGACAAGCTCAATATCGGAGAGATCGTAGTGGGAGATACCGATCTTGCCAATGAGATAGTTGACAAGAGCAAGCTTTCCCGCAAGTCAACGATAAGCGATGTTGTAAAAATAACGCTCGAGGATTACGAGAAGTATATAATCAAGGGAATGTTCGAGGAAAACGGCGTTACTGTCGATGATATCAAAAACATGGAGAATATTGACCTCGAGAGCTTTGTCGGAAAGATCGAGGGTATCAACAGCATCGGCGAGCTTGATATCGAAGCTGTAATTGAAAATATCGGAAAGTTTGAAAAGGACGAGATCAGCGCGATCGTCAATAAATACTCAAAAGAGGATTTCCCCGAGCTTACGTTTGAAATTGACAAGCGTAGAGTTGAGGACTTACTGAGCAAAAGAGAGTCGCCCGCAAAGGATTATATAAGCGGCGTTGTGAAGGCATATGAGAACTATATGCTTACGGGCGAGGATACAAAGCCGTTTACCGAGGAAAAGCTCGGCGCGCTTGCGCGGGAAAGCGTAAGCTACATACTTGAAGGTATGAACGAATCGTACGTCGAAGAGATAAACATGGAAATGGCACAGGTCGTAAGAGAAAACAAGGCGATGTGGAATTCACTGAATCCGTCTGCTTTTTTTGGATTTTTCGGAAGCATTGTTCCGATGTCGCTCTCAATAGCCATGATCTTCATAGACCTGGGACTGGCGGTCTTGTTTGCGGCGGTCGCGGCGCTTGTTACAAAGCGCATTAACGCCGCGGCGATAACCTTAGGTATTTCACTTGTGCTTGCGGGCGGCGCGGCGATAGCGGTAAATGCCGTTCCTGCGAATCTTGCGGGGATAACGGGGCTTGATCATCAGATCATAAGAGAGACGGTATCCGATCTTGTAAAGGAAACATTTGCGGGTGATTTTACCGTTATGGGCATACGTTCGCTGCTTTTAGGCGTTGTTGTCATTGGGGCGGTTGTCGCAGTAAAATTCATCAGACGCGCAGTCAAAAACAAAAAAGGTAATATGTAATTTACAAGGGGAACTCTTTATAAAAGGGTTCCCCTTTCAGCTTGCAGAAAAACCCAAAAACGTTGTTTTGACGGAATTATTTAAAAAGAATTTCAAAATTCATCATTTGGCCGCATTATGCTTCGCAAAACGCTTAGCGGAGCTGCCGCCAAATGAGAACCGCTTAAAATTTTTTCTTTTGAAAAAATTTTAAGCTTTTTGAAA
>JAFLUE010000162.1 GCA_022508945.1 Oscillospiraceae bacterium | reverse complement strand
CTGGCAAACGCGATATAAATTTCATCAAGAATGACATTGATGGGTTAATAGAATTATAATAATCCATAGTAAAAAATCAACCGCCGACCAACTGGTTGGCGGTTTTTCTGTCTAATTTACAAATCCACTTATTCCTTAACATATAAGCGTATATTTTTTACACCCAATCGCTCAATTTCCAAAAACGCAAAACTCTCTGATTTGTTTGAACAAACTTTTGGCATACCTATAACAAGAAACACATTTTGATAGCCTTTCCCGTAGTCAAAAACGATTACGGGACTTTTTGTTCGACAAAATAACGCTAAATATCAAAGAAAAATTTAAAATAATGTTGTTATTTACTCAATTTTCGTGGCTTATATATAGAGGGATATTTTTCTTTCCTCTGCTATTTGAGGATTGAGCGCGAAATCAATAATAAGCCGAGAAATAAAACATGGTAATTTATGCAAATTTCACGAATTTTTATTAAATCATAAGTTTTTTTAAGATTTATGGTTGTCAAACAACCCTTCCCAACGGGGAGTATTATGAGAGGATAAATCTTTCTATGTTCACTTTTTGAGGGTTGACTGTTGATTCAACCTAAAAATCAGAAAAAATTTAAAATTTTTTCTGGCTTGTTGTGTTTTACAGCAAAAATCCGTTGTCTGTAATTGAATTTTTTAAAATTTAGGCTTCAGAATTGCAATTTTATGCCGATTTTTCTTTTCGCAAAATAGAATAATTTGCGAAAAGATATTTTCATTATATCACAGTTAATTACTATGTTCCAATTCCCGTAAAACGAAAATTGAATTCCCGAAACTCGAAATTTTTTTGCGCAATTTTATGTTACAATCAAATTACAGGCAAGGGCAAAAATGTTCTTGTCAGTTCTTTGAAAATTGAATAGCAGTATTTCAGATACTTTCCCTTGCGCAGCCCATAGTGGTTGAAAGCGAAAGGCTCGACACGATGTCGAGGGGTTCACGCCAAAGCGCCGCAGGACGCGGTGCAACTAAGCGTGAACTCGACCTCACGCCAAGACATTCCCTGGATCACAAAATCGGACAAGCACGGCACTTAGCCGAATGAGCCATGACTCATATTCATTCCGAAAGCTGATCCATAACCGAGCGACAAAGAGCAGTTCCCGAAACTCGCGTGGCAGCGAGTGCGCGATGACCTGCGCAGGGGTATAATGATACTTCTGTCCAGTCACAGCAGAGGCGAATTTCCGCATTGTACGCAATGAGGGCGGCGACATGAGAACCATGTCGGGGTGAGAGTCCCATGACGTCGCGGCAACTTAGTTGGAGCAGCATCCTTGCTGCTCCTTTGGGTTGCCATTCCGCAACTTCGTGTTGCGCAATGCCATCGGCGGTCTGATTTATTCCCATTGTCGGGGGTGCGGGGCAAATACGACAGTTTTTACAGGCAAACTAAAATAAGCGGAGAAATCCGTTTTAATACAGTCACGGCTCTGTACATCTATGCACAGAGCCGTGATTTTTATTAAATATGTAAATCTCAGCGTTGAAATCTTCAAGGCTGAGATTTGCACATTTTACATCGGAGGATAAAATATGGACAACGAAGCGATCATCAAGTACAAATTCTATTTGTGCCGTAATTTACTGGACAAGCTGTTGAGCGAAAATCTCATTACCGAGGCACAGCTCAAAAGAATTGAAAGCGCAGTAATCAAACGGCTTGCGGAGGTTTGAACCTCTGTCCGATTTTGTCGGTTTTAATACAAACCTCCGTAGATATTTCGTCAGGTTTGGTGATAGATTTCAAGGAGCGTTTTCGGTATACTGTGTGTTGAAAAGAGGTGATAAAATGGCTCAGGTAACTATAATTCCTGCAAAGGATCGCGTCGACGAGATCGTAAGAACGGCAGCCTACGCTCGAGTATCAAGCGACAGCGAGGACCAACTGAACTCCTTCAACGCACAGATACGCTACTACACCGAAATGCTCCAGAACAGCAAAAATGCTGTATTTGTGGATATATATGCGGACGAAGGAATAACGGGCACCTCCACAGCAAAGCGTGAGGACTTTCAGCGCCTTATGAATGACTGCCGAAAAGGGAAAATAGACCGTATCCTCACAAAATCTGTGTCGAGATTTGCCCGGAACACAAAAGACTGCCTTGAAGCGATCCGCGAGTTGAAAACGCTCGGTGTGTCGGTGTACTTTGAAAAAGAAAACATTGACACAGGCGAAATAAGTTCCGAAATGCTCATCACATTGTACAGCCAATTCGCGCAAGAGGAATCAATGTCAATATCCCGTAACTGTCGAATGGGAGTACATAAGCGCATGATGGACGGCACCTACTGTAACCTATCCGCACCGTTCGGCTACATCTACCAAGACGGGAAACTGACGATAAATTCGGACGAAGCGAGAATTGTAAGACAGATTTTCGAGTGGTATCTGGATGGCAAAGGAATGCAAGAAATAGCTGAGAAATTAAACTCCTCGGACAAGCGAATCTGGCGGCATGGGACAATCAGATATATTCTCACAAACGAGAAATATATTGGCGACAGGCTGCTGCAAAAACGATTTACGACAGACTCGTTGCCATTTCAACTCAAGATAAATCGCGGCGAAAAAGAACAGTATTATGTAAAGGCAACCCACCCACCTATCATCAAGAAAGCGGTGTTTGACGCGGTGCAGAAGATGTTAGCGGACAAGCCTAAAAACGCAGAAATAACAATACATGAATCAATATTCAGGGGCAAGATAATGTGCAATTGCGGCGGCATCTTCAAACTAAAGCAACGCCAAAACGGCGTATATTGGGTCTGCCGAAAGCACGATGAGTCCGCTGACAAATGCCCGATTCGGCAGATAAAGGAAACCAAATTTCAGACCGCGTTCATACGCTTGTTTAACAAACTCCAGGCGCATTATAAAGCAATTCTCAATCCAATGCTGCGGCAGCTTGAAACACTCTGCGAAAGAGAAAGATTGGGCAATACACAGCTTGCAGAACTGCGGAAAGAAATATCCGAAATCAAGAGGCAGATTCACTTGCTCACAATGTTAAATACTCAAGGAACGCTTGACGGAGCATACTTCAAGGAACGAAATCAAGAACTTGACAGAAAACTGCTTGCTCTCCAAAAACAACTTAACGCTGAATTAAACAGCGATAACAGCAATCAGATTGATGAGCTGCGAAAGTTGATTAGTATTCTCGAGAAATCCGAACCTATTGACGAGTTCGATGAGATTAAATTCGGACAGATTGTAGAGAAGATTACTGTGCTGTCTGAAACGGAAATTCGGTTCGGCTTGATTGGTGGGATAAGCTTTACAGAGCGGATTGCGAGGTGATAATGTGCTGAAAAACAGAAGTATACCGTTCGGGTACTGCGTGGTAAACGGCAAATACGCGCTGAACGCAACCGAAGCCGAGGCGGTAAAGCGAATTTTTGAGCAGTACATAGGCGGAAAATCTCTAAAAGCAATCGCCGCGGAAATGACCGTACCGTATATTCTGGGAAAGCCCGATTGGAACAAGAATATGGTATGCCGGGTGATTGAGAACCGAAAATATCTCGGTGAGGGCGGATTCCCGAGAATAATATCCGATGATGATTTTAAACGCGCCGCTGAAATAAAAGCGGAACGAAACACATACCGAAAACCCGCTTCACAAGCCAAACCTCAACTGATTCAGGCAATGGAAATACCTATAACAGAATATGCTCCGACCGAGGAAATCGAGCGAATGATAAGCGAAATAAATCGGCTGATTGAATCAGAAAATGCGGATAAGAACACAATTACGGAACTTATAATAAAGTGCGCTCAACTAAAATACTCGGCAATAAAAGAGGTGAGATAATGGAACAGACCATAGTGATGATCCCCGCGAAAAATCGCGAAGAGATTCAGCGGAGAACACGACTGAGGGTTGCCGCCTACTGCCGCGTCAGCACCGATGAGGAAGAACAGGAATCAAGCTACGAGGCGCAGATCGGCTACTACACCGAGAAAATCAAGAACAAACCCGAATGGACGCTTGCTGGTATATTCGCTGACGAGGGAATCTCCGGAACGCAAGCTAAAAAGCGCCCCGAATTCCTTAAAATGATAAAGCTCTGCCGACAGAGGAAGATAGACCTTATACTCACGAAATCGCTGTCGCGATTCGCCCGAAACACAGTAGACAGTCTGAACTACATACGCGAGCTGAAAGCGCTCGGCATTGCGGTAATCTTCGAAAAGGAGAACATAAACACGCTGACTGCCGAGAGCGAAATGCTGACAACTATCATGAGCTGCTTTGCTCAAGCCGAATCAGAATCGATAAGCAAAAATGTGGCTTGGGGAATCCGTCAGAGCTTCAAGAACGGCAATGTCCCGATGCGTTACGGTTCTCTGCTCGGATACCGCAAAGGAACTGACGGCAAGCCCGAAATAGTACCCGAAGAAGCAGAGATTGTTCGCGAAATATTCCACAGTTACCTTAACGGTATGAGTCTCGCACAAATCGCTGACAGTCTTAATTCACGCGGAATTACCAC
>JAFLUE010000161.1 GCA_022508945.1 Oscillospiraceae bacterium | reverse complement strand
CTCGGCTTCTTTGCGCTCCATCTTTTTGAGCATATCCTTGTGGTACTCGATCAGCCTTTTGGTGTTCGCGATATTATCCCTGCACCGCTGCAATTCTTCCGAGTATGTTTTTTCTTTGTTATTCAACTGTTACGCCCCTTTCTTATCCGCATTATGATATATCCTACAATAACAACACCCAGCATAATCCCGTCGGAAATATTGAAGCTGAATTTGAAATTGTTTTCAATCTCCGCGCTGTCGGCGGTATTGCCCGTTCCCGTCACAAACCCGACTACAAGGACAACCGCTAACACGATCAGTATAACGATAAACACCTTATCCCTTTTCGGCTTACCGCTCGGCGCGGAAATATCCTTGTCGATTGTCAGCCTATGCTTTTTAAAATAATCAAACATATTAACCGCCCCCCATCATAATATTTATTTGTTCAAGGTACATTTGGTACAATTCCCACTCCCTGTCGGTAAAGCCATAGGAAGAAAGCACATCGTCAAGCGGAATATTCGTCACTTTTCCGTTCAGCCATTGGTGATTAACGTCACAATAATATGTGGTAATTACCTCCGTCCACTCATTTCTTGTTCCGCGATTGTGAACGACTGTCCGCTCACGCTTCTTGCAGTCCTGACCGCTGCAATTCCCGTATGTGTAGTAATACTCAAAGATGTAAAAGCGCTCTACCGTTTCGGCTATTTCCGCCGCTGTGAAATTCAGCTCCAGCGCGTCCATATTGTCGGTATCGCTTGCCATATCGCGGTATTTTTTGACCGCGAGTATAGCGAGAATTTCATTGTAGTCCTCGGTGTCAATTTTCTTGTAGCCGAACTGATTTAATTCGCTGATCTCGGCATAAGGCGAATAGCTTTTGTGGTCGCAGACAAACCCGTCAACGATATTATTGATGTCCTGCTGCTTATCCTTGATATATTCCACGACCGCCGTGCGGTAATCGTAAAGCATTTCTGTTTCGGTCTTGGAATTTCCGGAGGACGGGAAAAGCCACGAAAACAGGCTGCTTATTGCCGAGCATATCAAAGTCACCACGGCGTTCACCAACAGAATAAGGATAAGTATCGCAGCCGCCGCGCCGAGAATAATAAGCCCTACCTTTGAGGTAATAAGTTTTCTCATCTCCGCAGCCGCCTTTTTAGCGGCTTTTTTGGAATTTCTTCTGTTGGCGGTCTGACTGATATGTTTACTTTTCGGTGCAAAATTCTTGACCGACTTACCCGTGTTCACCACCGCCCGCGACGTGTTCAGCAAGGCTTTTCGGGCATTGTCCGCATACCTCAATTCGGTAAGACCTTGCTTTATCGTTTCCGCGCCCGTATCGGTAGTATTTGACTTGTCTATCTTCGTGCGGAGCATTTGCTGTCCCGTATCTTTCGCGGCATTTGCAACGGTAGTGTTGACCGCTGTTGCGATCCGACCGACGTCCTTTGCCGACCCTATATTAACGCCGCGCTGAACAAAGGTTTTTATACTGCCTAATCCGTTCGCGCCGCCCTTAACGGCAGTCCGCAAAATTCCTCCCGCCTGCACCGCCACACCGCCGGCGGCTTGAACGCCTTGCACCATTTCAATAGCCGCCGATCCGTCGCTGTCCATTTTCGCGGAATTGTATTTTTCACGCTTGTTTTTTTGCTTATCGTCCTTGCCGTTTTTAAGGCGCGGCGGCAATTTTGCACTGCCCGTTCCGCTTGCCGCCGTGCTGCTTGCGCTTTCGGCGGCGGTATTAACGCTTGCTTCTACCGAGGTCTGCAAGGCACTTTCGGGCTTGTCCGATCTCGCCTTTTCGCTTTCAATTTGCGCCGCTTCTCTTTCGGCGGCAGCCTTTTTTGCCTGTTGTTTTTTACGCTTTCGCTTGTTTCCTCTGCCGCCCATTTTTGGCGGCGCGGTAGTTTTTACCCGATGTGAGCTATTAGAGGTTTTCAAGCCTCTAATATTGCCCACACCGCGCTCATCAACCTTTGAGGAAAAACTGTCGCGCTCTATGCTATCCGGTCGGGTATCCCGATTAACCTGTGTCTGTATTTTCATCAGCCGCACCTCCGCTATCGTCCGTAACTTCCTCCAGCTTGGTGGTCATCAGATCGTAAAGCTCGTTATGCGGGAATTTGTCAACGAACGGGATAATAGAGCCGCCGCAGCATATAAGACCGCTGCCGCTTTCCGAACTTGTAACGTGCGTGAGAAGATTATCCGAAATATTCAGCAGCCGCGCAAGCTGTATTCTGTCGCTTGTCGCCTGATTTAACATCATCACAAAATCCGTGTTGGAGAGCATAGAACGCGCCGTTTCGGATTTCAGCAAGTCCTCAACATTTTGGGTAATTCCCGTAGGAACACCGCCCCATTTTCTCGCACGTTTGTACAATTCATAGAGGAAGTTTGCCGACTGCTCATTGGCAAAGAGCAGATAAATCTCATCGAGATAAATCCAAGTGCGCTTGCCCTTTGCGCGGTTTACGGTAATTCTGTTCCATACATAATCCAGCACGATCAGCATACCGATAGTTTTAAGCTGCTTGCCGAGGTCTTTTATATCGTAGGACACCACGCGGTTGCTTGTGTTGACGTTCGTTTTATGCGCGAACACGTTCAGATTTCCCTTGATATAAAGCTCTATCGACAGCGCCAAGCCCTGTGCTTCATCTTCGGGCTGAGCCTTGATGTTCTCATAAAAATCCATAAGAGTAGGGATTTTTTCGGGATCAAAGTCCTGCAAATACTCCGCGTAAATGTTGGTCAGGCAGCGGTCGATTATTGCCTTTTCCTTTGCTGTCAAACCCTGCTTTCCGACAAGGCACTCGCAAAACGAGAGTATAAAGTCGGATTTCATTACAAGCGGCGACTGCTCATCGGAATAGTCCTGCGACATATCCAGCGGATTTATGTAGTTTGCGCTTGCGGGTGAAACATTTATCGTTTCACCGTTCAGCGCCGCCACAAGGCTGCCGTACTCGCGTTCGGGGTCTATGATGATAATGTCATCGTCCGTTGCAAGGAACACGTTCAACATCTCGCGCTTTGCCGAGAAACTTTTTCCCGATCCGGGAGAGCCGAGAATAAATCCGTTCGGATTTTTCAGCATAAGGCGATTGAAGATTATCATATTATTGGAGAGCGCGTTCAAGCCGTAGTACATTCCGTTTTTCTGCGAAATTTCCTTTGCTGCGAACGGCAGGAATACCGCCGTGCTTTCGGTCGTGAGTGTTCTGCGGATTTTCAGCGTACAGTTGCCGAGAGGAAGAACGCTCTGCAAGCCCTTTTCCTGTTGGAATTTCAAAGTGGATACCGAGCAAAGCTGTTTTCTTATGACTGCTTCAATAGCCTCCGTGCTGTTGTCCAGCTCGTCAATATCGTCAGCCGTTACCATAATGATGATATTATTTAAAAACATCTTCTGATTTTTGCTTCTCAGATCGTCAAGCAATTCCTCCGCTTCGATAAGGCTGTGCTTCAAGTCCTCGTTTATAACGTCGGTCGTATAGCCCGAACGGAGAGCCTTTTTCTCCGCTTGCAGCTTGTTAGCGCGCATTGAGGTAAGCTGATGATTGACGATCTTCAATGCCTTGTACGGGTCAACCGGAGCGATATTCACCGTAACCATTACATCGAGATTGGTGTTCGCTATCTCCGTCAGCATATCGTCTTTCAGAGATGAGGGCATATCCTTGATGAACATTGTCCGAGCGTACTTGTTATTCCACATAAAATAGTCCTTTTTGAACTCAAAATAATCGGGGCAGCAGTACGCGCGTTCCGCCTGCCGCTTAAAGTCCTTTTCGGACAATTCGGGAATTGTATCGTCAACGCTCTTGAAAATATCCTTGAGAAGATTTACCCTGTCGTTGGAGGTCAGCGGCGTAATAACCGAGCCTATTTTCTTAAAAGCGTTTATAAGCTCCAGATCAATCGCCGCGAATTTACCCCGCGCTGTTTCCAGATCGGGCGCTTGCAGCGTGACCGTCAGATACTTGCTTCGGATAATTCCGTTCTGACCTTTCTCCATTTTATCTTTGAGCATATCGTTATACACGTCGATATAATGGTCATACTCATCGCCCTTGTATCTGAGCAAAACCATTTTGTTGAACTCGTCCTTGTTCACGCGGTTGTTATGGATCGTAAGCTGAATATCTGCCGAGGTATCGAACGAATTAAGCACCGAGCAATATCCGAGAAAAATACTCTCCTGTTCCTCCTGCTTTGCAATGGAATAATTCACGTCCTCAAAGACGTATGTTTTGCTGTACTTGTTATCATCGACCTTCATCAGATAATTGTCGCACACGCACTTATACGGCAAGGTTTTTTGAGTAGTGCGCGGCACGGAACGCTTTTTCTTAACGACCTTTTTCTTTTCCTTTTTTCGCTTCTTTTCCGCAAGGCGTATCTCGTCACGCTCCTTTGCGGTGAGCTGAGATTTATCCACGGTCTTTTTGCGCTTGTCCTTTTGGAATTTGCGCTTTAAGACCATAGCCGCGATAACCGCCCCGAAAACTCCGGCAAGCAGCAGATATGCTTGAATATTTTTTGCCGATAAAGCCGCGTCGGGAACATCGGTAATATCCGAAATCACCGACTCTGTTGTTTCGCTTA
>JAFLUE010000160.1 GCA_022508945.1 Oscillospiraceae bacterium | reverse complement strand
TTGACGATGAAAAGCTGGCAGCCATCAAGGAAGCAATGAAAAATGACGCGTATTCTCTGGATATGATCTACAACAGCAAATACAACAGAAAAAATATGTCTGCGGATGCTTGGTTTGAATTTGACCAATTCAAAAAGGCACAGTATTATCTGGACCTTGCGGGAGGCGGCTCATTGCTTGATATATCCAAAGATAGTGACGGGAATTATCACGGCATCCCCGATAAACTGGATAAATTCTTAAGAGAAAACAGACACTTCAGAGGCAACGACATTGTCGATACACAAGTGGGGTGGATAAGGCAAGCGTTTGACTACGCTATCTCGGCAATAGAAGCGGGGCGTTACGATTGGTACAAATCACAAATCGGTACGGTCACATATAAGAACGGTGAGTTTTTTGCGTAATGCGATAAAAAGCCTTGTCCGCAAAACGCGGACAAGGCTTTTTGTGTCCGATCTTAATAGGAAAAGATCCCGTGTGTTTTGTTCACGGGATCTTTGTTTTATTCAATAAACGCCCTGTCGTTTCTGAAGCGCTTCGCTACCTTTGAAACAAAGCTGTTTTCGCCGATAAAAAACCGCCAATAATATTCCGCGCATTCCTCCGCGTAGTCAATGTTTATCCTCGGAGAAACGCGTATCCGCTCTTTGGGTATCTCCCTGAAATTTTCGATATAAAGCTCGTCCTTCAGAAGATCAAGCCCATAGCAGTCCCTGTCTATCCCAAGAGCCGCGCAGAGCTTTCCGGGACCGTTACATAGGTCGGAAATGTTCTCACAGCCCCTGCGCGCTTTCATAAGCTCTATACCGTCTATCGGTTCGACCGCGCGTATGAAAACACATTCGGGCTTGTCCTTTACATTCGCCACGACATTAAAGCAGTAATGCATTCCGTATATCGAATATACATACGAAAACCCGCCCTCTCCGAACATAATTTCAGTTCGGGGAGTTCTTCGGTTTTTGTAGGAATGGGCGCCCTTGTCCTCCGCGCCGCAGTATGCCTCGACCTCAACGATCATTCCCGAGCATATCCCGTTTTCGGTTTTATGCACAAGCTTTTTCCCAAGCAGATCGGGCGCAGCATCAACAGCGCTTCTCAGATAAAATTTTCGGGTCGGCTTATTCATTTTTGCTCCTGTTCGGCTTTAATCTATATCGGCTTCTTCGTCTATGCGGTAATCCAGAAAATCGAAATCGGCGGTCTTTTCGCGGAACATAAGGTCGATACAGCCTATCCCGACAAACGCGCCGGTATAGCTTCCAAAGCCGACATAATCGTCCGAAAGCTTTGTCAGGTCAAAATTATCGCCGATCGCGCGGAATTCGACGCCGTCATAGCCGTATTCAAAATGAAACTCCCTGCCGCTTAAGACTATCCTCATATACACCTCGCGGTCTTCGGCGGGGGTCCGCGTTTGTATAAGCTCGGTCTTTTCGCCGCGTTCGAGCCGTACTATCCCCAGTGCTGTGCCGTCGAGCGTTTCGCTGTAATACTTTCGCAGATAGACGAAATTTAGGTTGTTATAATACATTAGAATTCCCGCCGAATGTTTATATATCTCGGGAGAAAAATCAAGCTTTGTCGTAACCGTTCCGTATACTCCCGTAAGCTTTCTCGCGAGTATTGACGCACAGTGCGGCGAACAGAACGACTCTCCGCCGCGAAGCCTTACATAGCCTTTTCGAGCGGTCAGGTCGGCAAAATCCGTCGGCTTTATTCTCGGAGAATTAAAATGATCTCCTAATTTTTCTTCGTCAAAATCATCGAGGCACGGCGTTTTTGAAAGCACGGCTTCAGGCAGATCGGGCGCTTTTACATATTCATCGGGCAGCTTTCCGCCGACCTTTCTGAGCCACCCGCCGCTTGTCCATTCCATTTGCTGGATCGCGGTCTCTCGCCCGAGAGTACAGCGAAGCTCGGGAAAAAACGGTCTGCCGCAGAGATGAACGAGATAGACCTCGCCGTTCATAAGCTCGACATAGCTTCCGTGTCCCGCTTTTTGCAGCTTTACATCGGGATTAAAACAGCTTGTTATTACATGATCCGCGCTCCTGACGAAATTTCTGGGATACGAGGTCAATATCGGGTTTTCGGGATCAGGTTCATAGCTTCCGAAAGTGCCTCCGAAAATGTCGGGGCTTCGCGCCATAGTCACGCTGTGACCGTAGCCCGTTCCGCCCTCCGCGCACATAAGATAATAAAAGCCGTTTTTCTTTGTTATGTGCGGAGCTTCAAGACAGCCCCGCTCGGTCGCTCCGCGGTAGACACGCTTCGGAAAGCCGAGCGGCTTAAAGGTTTTCGGGTCGATCTCGCAAACGCATATCCCGCCGGGCTTTTCATATCCCTCGCGCGTTTCCCAGTCGATGGAGCTTACATATTTCCTCCCGTCTTCATCATGAAACAGCGAAGCGTCAAAGCCCGCGGAGTGGACGTATACGGGCTTGCTCCAAGGACCTTTGATGTCCTTTGCCGTGGTGATATAATTCGCGCAGTCATGATAGCGCGCGTTTGTCGAGTACATACAGCCGAACAGGACATAGAACAAGCCGTCCTCCTCGCAGTATGTAAGACAGGGCGCCCATATCCCTTTTCCCGAGGGCAGATCTCTGAGGTCGATCTGAGAATAATCGGTTAGAACATTTGTTATCAGTTCCCAATTTTGCAGATCCCTCGAGTGGTAAACGGGTATTCCCGGAAACCACTCAAAGGACGAGACCGCACAGTAATAATCATCGCCCTTTCGGCAGATACAAGGGTCGGGATTACAACCCCTTAATATTGGATTCTTTATCATTTTTTAAGCAGTCCCTTGAGACGCTCCATAGCCTCGATCGTCTTCTCATGAGAGCCGAACGCGGTAAGTCTGAACCAGTTCGCGCCGTTCTTTCCGAAGCCCGCTCCGGGTGTTCCTACGACCTGAATCTCGTTTAAAAGCATATCGAAGAATTCCCAACTGTCCATGTTGTTCGGGCATTTGAGCCAGATGTACGGAGAGTTTACGCCGCCTGTGTATTTTATCCCAAGCTCGTCACAGGTCTTTCCGATAACGCGCGCGTTTTCCTGATAGTACTTGATATTCTCGCGGCACTGTTTTTGTCCCTCGGAAGTGAAAACAGCCTCCGCCGCTCGCTGAACGGGATAGGAAACGCCGTTGAACTTGCTGCCCTGTCTTCTGCCCCAGATCTCAGAAAGCTTTACGTCATTGCCCTTGCTGTCTTTCTGAACAAGATCGTTCGGTACTACGGTATAACCGCAGCGTGTTCCGGTAAAGCTTGCGGTCTTGGAGAGCGAGCATATCTCTATCGCACACTTTTTCGCGTTTTCTATGCAGAAAATAGAACGCGGGACATTGTCCTCTGTGATAAACGCCTCATAAGCCGCGTCATAGATAATTACGGCGTTGTTTTCGAGCGCGTAAGCCACCCATTCCTCGAGCTGTTCCTTTGTATAAACGGAGCCTGTGGGGTTGTTCGGAGAGCAGAGGTAGATAAGATCGGCGTGTACATTTTTATCGGGCATTGCCGCAAATCCGTTCTCCTCGGTCGAGTCGGCGAATATAACGTTGTTTCCGTTCATGACGTTCGAGTCAACATATACGGGATAAGCGGGGTCAGTGACCAGCACGACGTTTCCGCTTCCGAAAATGTCGATAATGTTTCCGCAGTCGCTCTTTGCGCCGTCGGATACGCGTATCTCGTCAGCCGAAACATCTGCTCCGAAGCTTTTGTAGTAGTCCGAGATCGCTTCACGGAGGAAATCATAGCCCGTGCCGCTGTCCTCATATCCACGGAAGGTCTCCTTTACGCCCATTTCGCGGCTCGCCTTTACCATAGCCTCAACGACTACCGGCGCGAGCGGCAGCGTCACATCGCCTATACCCATTCTTATAAGCTTTTTTGCCTGCTCTGGGTTTTGCTCGGAATACGCCCTTATTCGCTTTGCGATCTCGATAAACAGATAGTTTTTCTTTAGATTGCCGAAGTTTTCATTAAGCTTTGCCATTTTTGTTCTTCCTTTCAATAATAAAATTTTTTTCATATAATATTAAATCATATTTTCGTGTATTTGTCAAGATTAACAGAACAGTTTTCGGAAATAATAGAATAAGAAAACAGCGTTTTTTGATGAAGCGTCATTTTCTTTGTCCGTCGTCCCGAAACAGCCTGTAAACAGCCGTTTTACAGCTAATAACAGTTTAATAACCAAACTAAGAAAAAACAAAACAATTTTTTCTGTTGAATATAGTAAAAATGCACAAAAAACAATAATATTACTCTTTATTTTGGAAATTGCTCTTGTAAAATCATGTGCATTTGTGCTATAATATGACAGTGTGAGTGTGTTTTTCCGCCGCACGTTATTAGTATTGATTAATATTGATTTTTATTCTTAATAATTTATATATTACTTAGATATAAAAATGCCTCGAACAGAGGCAGGGGGAAGGTCATTTTGGAAAAATATATTATAAAAGGCGGAGAGAAGCTTTCGGGAGAGGTCGTTATAAGCGGCGCTAAAAACGCTGTTGTTGCTATTCTTCCCGCGGTCATTCTTTCCGATGAGCCTTGTGTTATTGAAAATATACCCGGTATCAGCGATGTTACCATTACCTTGCAAATTATGTCCGAAATGGGCGCGAAGATCCGTATG